>CAMKZP010000399.1 GCA_946477805.1 uncultured Enterobacter sp. | reverse complement strand
TCTCTGCCCTCCTTGAACGCGACGTGCGTTTAGACAACGATGCCAACTGCTTTGCGCTTTCCGAAGCCTGGGACGATGAGTTCCGCCAGTATCCGCTGGTGATGGGGCTTATCCTCGGCACGGGCGTCGGCGGCGGGATCGTTTTGAACGGCAAGCCGATTACCGGGCGCAATTATATCACAGGGGAATTTGGCCATATCCGCCTGCCGGTGGATGCGCTGGAGGTGCTCGGGCGTGATTTTCCGCTCACCCGCTGCGGCTGCGGCCAGCACGGTTGCATTGAGAACACCCTTTCTGGCGGTGGGTTTGCATGGCTCTATGAACACTTCTATCATCAGAAACTTGACGCCCCGCAAATCATTGCCCTGTGGGAGCAAGGGGATGCGCAGGCGCGCGAGCACGTTGAGCGCTATCTCGATCTGCTGGCGGTGTGCCTCGGGAATATCCTGACCATCGTCGACCCGGATTTGCTGGTAATCGGCGGCGGGCTGTCAAACTTTACGGCGATAACGGAGCGGCTGTCCGGGCGTCTGCCCCGACATTTACTGCCGGTCGCCCGGGTGCCGCGCATCGAACGCGCGCGGCACGGGGACGCAGGAGGCATGCGCGGAGCCGCATTCCTTCATCTTACCGATTAGTCTTACGAGGTTACTATGCTGTCGCGTCGCCAGGGTCGACTCAGCCGTTTTCGCAAAAACAAACGCCGCCTGCGGGAGCGCCTGCGTCAGCGGATCTTTTTCAGAGACAGAATCATGCCAGAAGCGATGGATAAACCGAGAGTCGTGGTGTTGACCGGGGCGGGGATCTCCGCGGAATCCGGCATTCGTACCTTCCGCGCGGCGGACGGGCTGTGGGAGGAACACCGCGTGGAGGACGTGGCGACGCCGGAAGGTTTTGCCCGCGATCCGGACCTGGTGCAGGCATTTTATAACGCGCGCCGTCGCCAGCTTCAGCAGCCAGAGATTGGGCCAAACGCGGCACACCTGGCGCTGGCAAAGCTGGAGGAGGCGCTGGGGGATCGTTTTCTGCTGGTCACCCAGAATATCGACAACCTGCACGAGCGGGCCGGTAACAAGAACATCATCCACATGCACGGCGAGCTGCTGAAGGTTCGCTGCGCCTGGAGCGGCCAGGTGCTGGACTGGAAAGAGGACGTGCTGCCGGACGACAAATGCCACTGCTGCCAGTTCCCCTCGCGCCTGCGCCCGCACGTGGTCTGGTTCGGCGAAATGCCGCTGGGCATGGACGAGATTTACAGCGCGCTGGCGATGGCGGACGTGTTTATCGCCATCGGCACGTCAGGGCACGTCTACCCGGCGGCAGGTTTTGTTCACGAGGCGAAGCTCCAGGGCGCGCACACCGTAGAGCTTAACCTGGAGCCGAGCCAGGTCGGCAGCGAATTTGAAGAGAAGCACTATGGCCTGGCAAGTACGGTGGTACCGGAATTTGTCGATAAGTTATTGAAAGGGTTGTAACGCTTTAACCCTTGAAAAGCACCCTGTTTAGGGTGCTTTTTTTATTATCCGAAGCAAACAGGTTATTTAAATTACACCCTCCGCAAGAAGATCCCTGTTAATAAGTGTGGTTACTTTTTATTTTGTGGTGAGAATCAAAATAGATTTCATTAGTGCTCGTTATATGTCGAAAAAAAGAGGATGCTGGCAATTAAAGATGAATAAGGAGGATGGGGTATGTTTGGATTTATCGCGAGGCAACCCATTTTTGACACGGATATGAATACGGTAGCGTACGAGCTGCTTTTCAGAGACGGAATGACCAACCGCTTTCCTGATGTGTCGGCAGAATATGCGACGTCCCGGATGATATCGGACCAGTTTCTCTGCGTTCCGTCCCAGCGCATTGCCGATTCGCACACGTCATTTATTAACTTTCCTTCGCGAATGGTTATCGACAGAAGCGGTGAGGCGCTGGATAAAGACAGCGTGGTTATTGAGATCCTGGAGGACGCCATCCCCGGCGACGAGCTGCTGCAGGCGGTAAAAGAGATGCACGCCCACGGCTACTGCTTTGCGCTGGATGACTTTACCCTTGCGCCCGAATGGGACGCTTTTCTCCCCTATATTTCCATTCTGAAATTTGACGTACAGCATAATACGTTCGCGCAGATCCAAAATTATCTTCAGACGCGCAGACAGCTGACCGGACATATAAAGTATCTCGCTGAAAAAGTTGAGACTAAAGCGGAATTCGAAATATACCGCGACGCCGGATTTTCTCTTTTTCAGGGCTATTTCTTTTGCCGCCCTGAGGTCATCAAATATAAACGGCTGTCGCAAAATCAGCTGGCTATTTTCCGGCTGCAGATGGAAGCCGGGCGCAATAAACCGGATTTCAGGATCATCGAATCCTTGATAAAAACCGATCTCACCCTGTCCTATAAAATCATGCGCTACATGAAGCATACCGCGTTTAAATACGGCGGTAACCTGAATTTCAGCAAGCTGACCCTGAGCGAAGTGCTCATGTACCTCGGCGAGAATCAGATCAGAAGGTTTGTTGCGGTGGTGGTATTAGCCAGCGCGGGCAACGATACCGTCAGTGAGCTTTATCCCCTGAGCATGATGCGGGGAAGGTTCTGTGAACTTATCGCACAGAAAATGGATGAGCCGGTTCAGGCAGAAAATGCCTTTATGTGCGGCCTGTTCTCGCTGCTCGATACGATCCTCGACCTGCCGATGGTTGAGCTGATGAAGCAAATTGCGGTGCCGCAGAGCGTGAGCAACGCGCTGTGCCATCAGGAGGGGGTCTTAGCCGACGTTGTCGCCCTGTGCAGCTGCTATGAGCGCCAGGCGTGGGGCGAGGCGGTCAGCCTGAGGAGGGCGCTGGGCTTAACGGAAGACGACGTTGTTGAGGCCATGAGAAAGGCCACCCTCTGGGCGGGTGAACACGCCGTGAATTAATCCTTCCTCACTCCGCGCGGGCAGAGCGAGGAAGGGGGCCGCTTAACGGCCTGCTTTTAACTTCTGGTAGTACTCTTCGTAAATCCGGCTCGCGTCACCGACGTCGTTCTGCCACTCGCCTTTACTGATGGTTTCAGCATCCGGGTAGAGCGATTTATCGTTGGCAACCTCCGGTTTCAGCAGCTTGCGCGCCGCGAGGTTTGGCGTGGGGTAGCCGATGGTTTCTGCCACCTGTTTCGCCACCTCAGGACGCAGCAGGAAGTTGATCAGCTTCAGCGCACCGTCAACGTTCTTCGCATTGGCTGGAATAGCGAGGCTGTCCATCCAGAAGATCCCGCCCTCTTTCGGCCAGACGATCTCCAGCGGCGTGCCGGCCTGACGCGCAACGTACGCGGAGCCGTTCCACACCATCCCAAGGTTCACTTCGCCTTCCATAAACGGGTTCGCCGGGTTATCGGAGTTAAACGCGGCGATATTCGGCATCAGCTTTTTCAGTTCGTTATAGGCGGCTTCTATCTCTTTCGGGTCGGTGGTGTTGCCGGAATAGCCGAGCTTGCGCAGCGCAACCTGGAAGACTTCACGCGCGTCGTCGGTCATCAGCAGGCTGCTTTTGTATTCGGGTTTCCACAAATCGGCCCAGCGGGTTACCGTTTTCGGATCGAGCGCATCGGCGTTGACGCCGATTGCCGTCGCCCCCCAGATGTACGGAATGGAGTAATCGTTGTTCGGATCGAACGGCTTGTTGAGCATCTCCGGGTCGAGGTTGTCGAAGTGGGTCAGCTTCGATTTGTCGATCTTCTGGATCATGCCCTCTTTGCGCATCTTGTCGACGAAATAGGTGGAGGGAACCACCAGGTCGTAGGCGCCGTCCTTGTAGGTTTTGAGCTTGGCGTACATGGTTTCATTCGACTCGTAGGTCGAATAGATAACCTTGATACCCGTCTCTTTGGTGAACTGTTCCAGCAGGCCTGGCGGCACATACTCTGTCTCTTATACACATCTCCGAGCCCACGAGAC
>CAMKZP010000398.1 GCA_946477805.1 uncultured Enterobacter sp. | reverse complement strand
GTATTTACCTGAGAAGGGCAGAAAAATGACATTACCCCGTTACCCTCAACGCGTCCGTAACGAACTGCGTTTTCGCGAGCTGAACGTGCTCCGCGTTGAGCGCGTCAGCGCAGGCTTCCAGCGCATTGTTCTCGGCGGCGAGGCGCTGGAGGGCTTCAGCTCCCGCGGCTTTGACGACCACACCAAAGTCTTTTTCCCGGCACCGGGCACGACCTTTGAGCCGCCGGTGGTAACGGATGAAGGCATCAGCTGGGGCGAGGGCGTGCGTCCGCAGGCGCGTGACTATACGCCGCTTTATGACGACGCGAATCATGAGCTGGTGCTCGACTTCTTCGTTCACGCTGGCGGCGTTGCCAGCAGCTGGGCGGTGGCGGCGAAACCCGGCGACAAACTCACGATCGGCGGGCCGCGCGGCTCGCTGGTGGTGCCGGAAGATTACGCCTGGCAGCTCTACGTTTGCGATGAATCCGGCATGCCCGCGCTGCGCCGCCGTTTAGAGAGCATCGCAAAACTGCCGGTGCGCCCGCACGTTCAGGCGGTGGTAACGGTAAGCGATGCGTCTTATAAGGACTATCTGGCGCACCTGAGCGAATTCGACATCACCTGGGTTGTGGGCCACAGCGAGCAGGCGGTGGCGGCGCATCTGGCCGCAATGACCGTGCCGGAAGAGGATTACTTTATCTGGCTGACCGGGGAAGGGAAGGTGGTGAAAAACCTGAGCCGCCAGTTTGAAACCGACGCGATCGACCAACAGCTTGTGCGTGCCAGCGCATACTGGCACGCCAAATAATCAGGCCGCGGGGTCCAGCCGCGCTTCGCTCACCTGATGTTCGAGCGAGGCGCGGACGTCATGCAGCGCCTTCTCCTGCTGCGCAAAGTAGGCTTCCATATTGTTCAGGGAGGAGACCAGCAGCCAGGACTCTTCTTTTTCCAGCTCCGCCAGCTCGTTCACCAGGGTGTCGATTTGCTCGCGAACCTGCGCCATTTTTTTGCGGATACGCTCCAGATCGTTCAGCCTGTAGCTCGCCATCAGCGGCTCAAAGCCCTGCTGCAGGCGCGCCACCAGCGAGCGAATAGCTTTCACATCTCCGCGCTGTTTAGCCTGGTTGAGCTGCACCATCATGGTATTGGCCTCTTCTTTCAGCTCGTCTGCAACCAGATCCGGATGGCACAGCCTGCTCGCCTGACGCCAGAGCCGCTTCATCTCGTTCCGATCCTCCTGTGAGAGATCTTTTCCTTTGCGCAGACGCACCTCGGCGTCGTGATGCTGCTCGCGATACTTCTCGTACTCTTCGTTGGCCTCGTCGCGCGCCTTGCGCGCAGGCTCTTCCTCACGCGTCAGGCCGCTCTCAAGCTCCAGCGCTTCGGCCAGCAGATTGGCGATCAAATTGCTTTGCTGCTGCAGCTGTTTGCGCGTATCGGCGGCCTGGACGGAATCGGCTGGCAGTTCGCCCCAGCGCCGGGTAAGGTTGGCCAGCACGTCGACCGCCTGCGCCATATAGCGCTGGCAGCGGCGATAGTCCTCTTCCCGACGGCGCGCCTCCGCCTGCTGACGACGCAGGTTTAGCTCCGCCAGCGTTTTACGCAGGACCAGGATCTGCTGCATCAGCGGCCCGAGGCGGGAGAAATAAAGATCGTTAAACTCATCAAGCTGCTGCACGCGGGCGTTGCGACGGTCAATCAGATCGCGCAGACGCTCCTCCAGCGCTTTCAGCTCCAGCTTGCTGGCCGCCAACTGCGGATCGCGCCATTGGATAATGGCGCGCTGGCCCTGCAGCCAGGCGGTGATGGCCCTGATAGCAGCGGTGTAGTTCTTCTGCTCAAGCGCCACGACGATTGCCTGTAGCTCATCGTCAAACGTCTCATTTTTCAGCCGCGTCAGCTGGCTCTGGATGATGTCGTCATCTTCCAGTTCGATAGCATTTTTAATGATTTCTAGCCGTTTGATCGGTGTGCTCATGATGCCTTTCGCTGTGGCGCTTAAGTATTTGAGTTAAGGTTAGTTGTTGTAAAAGCTACAGGAAATAATACACATGGATGATGATCGGCGCGACGGGGGATTTCTTTAGTTTTTAGAGATTGTGAAACAGTGAGCGGTATTGTGCGATTCGGTCTGGAAGGAGGATCGCAGAAGTTAAATGTGGTTGAGGTTTTCGCTTTTTTCAAAGGCAGGAGCAGGAGTAAGGTGATCGTGTTATAGGTTCTCCTGCAACCGGGCGCAGGAACCTGAATGGCTCAACTACGGTACAGGTTTTTGTATCGGGCCAGTGCACACCTTTGTTAAATCTTTGGTGGCGCTGGCAGAGCAGCCAAAGGCTGGCGTAAATGCCAGCCTTAACGGAGAAAACGACGTGGTGAAGTACACTTTGAACTCCGCAGAAGAGCGCTATCAACCAGGCTCTCATGATGCTGTGCTTTCTAATAAGTTAGGGATCGTTGATTCGCAGGAAATGGAAGAACTTGAGTCTGGCTTGTTACTAATGCTTTATGAAAAGTTATTTATTACCAGTCATATCCCAGAAGAGATGACGTTTGGACATATATCAGAGTGGCATCGTCAATGGTTAGGGAATGTATATGAATGGGCGGGAAAGTTACGAAATGCGAATTTGGCTAAAGGTGGCTTCCAGTTTGCTTCTGCGGATCGAATTCCCGGGCTGTTAAAAGAATTTGAAAAACGGTTTCTTACCCGATTTACGCTTCTGGAAGCTCTTTCTCGACCTGAACTTGTTACTTACCTGGCTGAGTGCCATGTTGAATTTATTCTGATCCACCCTTTTCGTGAGGGGAATGGGCGTTTGTCGCGTTTGTTATTCGACGTTTTATCTGTACGAGCAGGCCAGGGAGTACTGGATTACAGTTTATGGGACATGCACAAAGACTTTTACTTCAGGGCGATACAGGCTGGAATGTCTGGAAACTACACACCGATGATCCGGCTGGTAACTGACATCCTGCCAGATTAACGTGCAAGGCCAATGATTTTGGCGCGTGAAAGGTTACGTTTGAGTTGTTGCTCAATTTTTTGCACTGACTCACCTGTTTCAATTGCCGTTGAGCTCGCAACTGAGCGATAGATCTGTGATTTAGTGACTTGCCCTGGGGTTGGTTGTTTGATCATTACAGAACCTCGTTTTACGAGATTGTAGTTTCAGAGAATGAGGTCTGCAAGCGGGAATGCACCATTCCCGCACTGCGATTGCCATAAAAATATTTCTATAAAAAGGCCCCGAGAAAAACAAAAGGGCCGGAGATTTCTCTCCAGCCCTTGCTGTATCTGGTGGCCCCTGCTGGACTTGAACCAGCGACCAAGCGATTATGAGTCGCCTGCTCTAACCACTGAGCTAAGGGGCCGTGGCGGTGAATTATAAAGTAACTCCCCTCAGCAATCCAGCCATTCACACCTGCCTGCTGTTTTTATAAACAATGCATAATCAATCCTTTATACTTCCTTAACGATGTATTGATTGGGAGTAAAGATGATCAACGACATTCTGGCACCTGGCCTGCGGGTAGTGTTCTGTGGAATCAACCCCGGCAAGTCCTCGGCGCACACCGGGTTTCACTTCGCCCATCCGGGAAATCGTTTCTGGAAGGTGATTTATCAGGCGGGGTTTACCGACAGGCTACTGAAGCCTGAAGAAGAACAGCACCTGCTGGATACGCGCTGCGGGATCACCATGCTGGTTGAGCGTCCCACGGTGCAGGCAACCGAAGTTAACCTGCACGAGCTGCGCGCAGGCGGGCGTGAGCTGATTAGGAAAATTGATGACTACCAGCCGGCGGCGCTGGCCATTCTCGGCAAGCAGGCCTACGAGCAGGCATTCAGCCAGCGCGGGGTGCAGTGGGGCAAGCAGAGCATCATGATTGGCGTGACGCAGGTGTGGGTGCTGCCGAACCCGAGCGGGTTGAACAGGGCAACCCGCTCGGGTTCGGCAGCACCC
>CAMKZP010000397.1 GCA_946477805.1 uncultured Enterobacter sp. | reverse complement strand
GACCGTGGTGCGCCGCCGACATCGCCGCTTCCCAGGTGGAACCTTCGTCCAGTTCGCCGTCCGACATAGAGTTGACGACCCATGCCGTGCTCTGCTTATGCTTCAGCCCCAGCGCCATGCCGACCCCAATGCTTAAGCCCTGCCCCAGCGAACCGCCGGAGATCTCCATGCCCGGCGTATAGGTTGCCATGCCGGACATCGGCAGGCGGCTGTCGTCCGCGCCGTAGGTCTCCAGCTCCTCCTCAGGAACGATCCCCGCTTCAATCAGTGCCGCATAACAGGCAATGGCGTAATGACCGTGGGAGAGCAGAAAACGGTCGCGCTCTTCCCACTCCGGCTCGCCCGGCCTGAGGTTCATCCCGTGGGCAAACGCGGTGGCCAGCACGTCGGCATAGCCCAGCGCCTGCCCGATGTAGCCCTGCCCCTGCACTTCGCCCATGCGCAGGGCGTAGCGGCGAATGCGCCAGGCCGCCGCGGCAACCTGTTGAACTGTGGTATCCGTCATCTTCAGGCTCCTTAATGGATCAGCATGCCGCCGTTCACGTCGAGCGTGATACCGGTGGAGTAGGACGAAAGGTCGCTGCCGAGGAACAGCGCGGCGCGGGCAACATCCTGCGCGTCGCCGAGGCGATTAAGCGGGATACCCGCCAGGATGGAGGTTTTCATTTCATCGCTCAGCTTGCCGGCGGTGATGTCCGTCTGGATAAGGCCCGGCGTGATGCAGTTCACCCGCACGTTATCCGGCCCCAGCTCGCGGGCCATCGCTTTCGCCAGGCCCAGCACGCCCGCTTTTGCGGCGCTGTAGTGGGGACCGCCAAAGATGCCGCCGCCGCGCTGGGCGGACACTGAGGAGATGCAGACGATGCTGCCCGACTTCTGTGCGCGCATAGTGGGGACCACCGCCTGGGACATCAGCAGCGTGCCGCGCAGGCTCACGTCCAGCACCGCATCGTAGTTCTCACGTTTAATATCCATCAGCCCGATCGGCTGCGTAATGCCAGCGTTATTCACCAGAATATCAATGCGCCCGTATTTCCCCAGCACCTGTTCAACGGCGGCGTTGACCTGTAATTCATTGCTGACGTTTGCCGCCAGGCCCAGATGTTCGTCGCCAAGGCTTGCCGCCGCGGCCCGGCTGGCTTCGGCATCTAAATCGATAATCACCACCTTCGCGCCCTGCTCAGCATATAATTTCGCCGTGGCGAAGCCCAAACCGCGTACGGAAGCCGCGCCGGTAATAACGGCGACTTTATCTTTCAGTAGCATATATTTACTCCATTCTTACAAGAGGGATTTTTTATTATTTCGGCTCTTCCAGAAGCATAATCATTATTAAGCCAATGGCTGCACAAATACCGAAATAAATAAACACAGAATTAAAGCTGCCGGTTTTATCCAGCAGATAACCAGCCAGCATGGGTGAAACAAATCCGCCGAGATTACCGCCGCTATTAATAATTGATGCGGCAATGGGGTAGGTTTTATTGTCTGCAATCGCCATGCCGTAGGCGGTAAATGCAGGCCAGCCGATATTCAGACAGAGGCCGACAAAAAACAGCCCCACGCAAACCGCCACCGTGCTTTGCGGAATATTGAGCATAATGACCATCATCAAAACGGTGCTGACAGCGGTAAACATCATCGTCGGTTTGCGCCGGCGGCCAAGCAGCCTGTCGGAAACGTAGCCGCCAAAAATCGCACCGATAAACCCGCCGATGCACGGCATGCTGGCGACCAGCCCCATGCTCATAAACGTGAAGCCTTTCTCTTTCACCAGATAGAGCGGGATCCACGTCAGCAGGCCGTAAAGCACGCTGACCATCATGAAATAGGCCAAGCAGTCACCAAGAATATTCTTCGAGGTAAACAGCCCTTTCACCGTGCTCACCGGCGCTAGCTCCCGCACGCGGATCAGTCGGTCAAGTCGCGCAAAGCCTGGCGAAATCACGATGTTTTCTCGTCGGGTGTCCGGCGTTTCCTGACCTGCCGAAATGGTTTCCAGTTCCGCTCTGGAGATAAATGGGCTCTCGGACGGTTTGGTGCGCACCAGCAGATACCACAGAACGGCAATGACCAGACCGGGGATGGCAAACGAGAAGAAGACCCAGCGCCAGCCCCATGTCATGGCGATCCACACCGCCAGCGGCGGCACGAGAATGGGCGCAAACATGGTGGCAGCAATGTAGACGCCGGTGGCCGTGGCTTTCTCCTTTGGCGGAAACCAATTATTGATGGTTGAAGCCAGCCCAACGGGGCACGGCCCCTCCGTTAACCCCAGCCCCAGACGAATAAACTTCAGGCCCAGAACGGAGGTCGCAGTCCCCATTAGCCAGGTAAATGCGGAGAAGCCGAATATAGACAGCGCCACCATGCCGCGTATGCCTTTTCTGGCGATAAAAAAACCCGCCGGAATTTGGCTCAGGGCGTATCCCAAAAAGAACATACTGGCGATGGCACCAGCTTCGAAATTATTGATATGAAATTCATCAATGATAAACGGAAGAACCGCACCAATATTTGTTCTGTCGGCATAGTTAATGGCATAGACAATAAAAATCAACGCCAGCACGACGAAACGGTAATTGGTTTTTTTCGCCTTTATGTAGGGGACAGCTTGTTCTATACGAGACATAACTTACCTCATTATTCGAACAACGTGAGTCGTTTTTATTTTTACGTTCAACGTCAATATATCGGCTCAGAAATGAAACGCCATGCAATAAAACTCATTTATTGCTGAGATAAATTTGATTCGTGATACAATTCAAAAAAATAACATTGATGTAAAATTGCCTACTCTTAATCTCAATGGTATGTTTTTTTATCAATAAAAATGAAGGAGTAGGCTATGCCCGCTCAGGATCGCCAGACGTTATCACTGCCCTCGCTCAGAAATTTGCAGGCGTTTATCGCCGTGGCTAACGCCTTGAGCATCCATCAGGCGGCAGAGCAGCTCAACGTCACCGCCTCCGCGGTGAGTCATCAGATCGCGTCGCTGGAATCGTGGATGGGCAAAAAACTCTTCATCCGCAGCGGCAAGGGCGTGCAGCTTACCCCGACGGGAGAGAAGTATCTGCGGGAGGTTTCAGCCGCAATGAGCGCCATCGGGCGAGCCACCGATCAGATCATTAAAGAGAAAGAGAATGCCGTGCTTCGTGTGCACTCCTCACCGACCTTCGGGCTGTCATGGCTGTTGCGTCGCCTGGGTAAGTTCCGCGCCGAATATCCCGATATCACCATCAATCTCACCTGCTCGTATGAAAACCTACAGTTCGCCAGAGATAACATTGATATTGATATCCGCCACGGCATCCCGGAATGGGATGCTTACCGGGTGATGACCATTAAAAATGACACGCTGGTGGTGTTGGCTTCACCGGAGTATGTGGAAAAACACCCCATCAGTACGCCCGCCGCTTTGCTGCAACAGTCGCTCATCTCTTCCACCAGTACCCTCGTGAACTGGGAAAAATGGTTCGCCTGGCACAACATCGACAGGCCCTGGCTCAACTTCAGCCTGAGCTTCGATCGTTCCTACATGAGTTTTGAAGCGGCGCGCATGGGGCTGGGGTTTATTCTGGAGAGCAAAATGATGGCGACCGATCACCTGCAAGATGGTTCGCTGGTGCAGGTGCTGCCGGATGAGATGGGGATTGCCATTAATGCGCATCATCTGGTCATGCCGCACATGAATGAACGCACCTGGAAGATCCAACAGTTTGTTGAGTGGATTGACAGAGAGCTGCGATTGTCGGGGTACCACCTGTAACGCCGGGTGGCGGCTTCGCCTTACCCGGTCGACAGGCGTGCGGCCTGATGCCCTCCCCCCTGCCCTCTCCCACAGGGAGAGGGAGAACTACACCTCAGCTCACCGCGCCCCAGACGAGGTTGCCCTTATGGAACGTGGCGGCGCGTGGGGAAATGCGCGCCACGGCCTCGGCGGAGCAGGAGGCGTC
>CAMKZP010000396.1 GCA_946477805.1 uncultured Enterobacter sp. | reverse complement strand
GTTGATAAACCCTTCACCGTGACGTTGTCACAGGCCCGTGAGCTGGACGCGCTGGCACGCAGCCTGGGCCGCCTGCTGTCGGTGTTTCACAATCGCCGCTGGGACAGCGATTTCCTCACCGTAAAAGCGCTGCTGAACGAGGGCACGCTCGGGGAAATTGCCTATTTTGAATCACACTTCGACCGTTTCCGCCCTCAGGTGCGTAACCGCTGGCGCGAGCAGGCGGGCCCCGGCAGCGGCATCTGGTTCGATCTTGCCCCGCACCTGCTCGACCAGGCCGTAGATCTGTTCGGCCTGCCGGTGAGCATGACCGTTGACCTGGCGCAGCTCAGGCCCGGCGCGCAGACCACCGACTACTTCCACGCCGTTCTGAGCTACCCGCAGCGCCGCGTCGTGCTGCATGGCACCCTGCTCGCGGCCGCGGAGTCTGCACGTTTTATCCTTCACGGCACGCGCGGTAGCTTCGTTAAGTTTGGAGTGGATCCGCAGGAAGACCGTCTTAAAAACGGGGAACGGTTGCCCCAGGAGGACTGGGGTTATGACATGCGTGACGGCGTGGTGACGCGGACGCAGGGGGAGGAGCTGGTTGAGGAGACGCTGCTGATCCTTCCGGGAAACTATCCGGCTTATTATGCGGCGATCCGCGACGCGCTGAACGGCAGGGGGGAAAACCCGGTTCCGGCAAGCCAGGCGATTCAGATCATGGAGCTGATTGAGCTGGGCATCGAATCTGCCAAACATCGCGCAACGCTCTGTCTGGCATAACAATGTTCAGGCCGGGCGCGCGTTAGCGCCACCCGGCAAAGGGCTTACGCCGCGGCAACTTTATCCCGCAGCGCCTGCTTCTCTTCAGGCGTCAGGAAGGCAATTTCCAGCCCGTTAACCTGTGCCTGGCGGATCTGCTCCCGGCTCAGGCCCGCCTTCGGCGCGGCGATGTTGTATTCGTGAATAATATCAACGCCCTGAACGGCCGGATCGTCCGTATTCAGGGTCGCCAGTACGCCGTGCTCCAGGAAGGTTTTCAGCGGGTGCTGCGCCAGCGAGGCCACCGTGCTGGTCTGGATGTTGGACGTCAGGCAGGATTCAATCCCGATGCGCTGTTCTGCGAGGAAATCCATCAGAGCGCGGTCTTCAATAGCCTTCACGCCGTGGCCGATACGCTCGGCGCCCAGCTCGCGAATAGCCTGCCAGATGCTTTCCGGGCCCGCCGCTTCACCCGCATGCACGGTGATATGCCAGCCCGCATCGCGCGCGCGGTTAAAATGAGAAAGGAACAGGCTGCCGGGGAAACCCAGCTCATCCCCGGCGAGATCAACGGCGGTGATACGGTCGCGATGCGCCAGCAGCGCTTCCAGCTCCTGCAGGCAGGCCGCTTCACCAAAGGTGCGGCTCATAATGCCGATCAAACGCGCCTGCACGTCGAAGGCTTCACAGCCTTCGCGAACGCCGTCGATCACGGCTTCAACCACGCCAGCAACGGGCAGGCTGTGGGTCATCGCCATGTAGCCCGGGGAGAAACGCAGTTCGACGTAATGCAGGCCGTTGCGGGCCGCATCTTCGATGTTCTCAAACGCGACGCGGCGGACGGCGTCGAGCGAGGCCAGCATCTTCACGCCCCAGTCGAGCTTGCTCAGGAAGCTGACCAGATCCGGTTCATTCGAGGTAACCTGAACGTGCGGGATCAGGGTTTCAAGCGTTTGGGCTGGAAGCGTTAAATTAAACTGGCGGCCAAGATCGAGAATAGTTTGGGCACGAATGTTGCCGTCCAGGTGACGGTGAATATCTGTTAAGGGCAGGCGTGTATCAATCATGGTCGCACTCTTTGCAGGTTAAAGTGCGCCATATTATAAAAACAAAACGAGGCAAAAAGCTATTTGCGCAAGGGAATATTCCGTTGCGCAAAGGCGTTACAGCAGGCTCTCGATCCCGGCGATAAGGCGCTGGACGCCCTGTTCGAGCTTGCTGCGCGGGCAGCCGGCATTCAGACGGATAAAGTTGGTGCCTTCCTTGCCGTAGGTATATCCCGGCATGATGGCGACTTTTTGCTGCTCAATCAGCGCTTTTTGCAGCGCGTGTTCGTCAACGTGCAGGGGGCTGAGATCGATCCACGCGAGGTAGGTCGCCTCGGGCGGCTGCCAGCCCAGCGCCGGAAACGCACGGTTTAATTCCCGGGCAATATACTGCAGATTTTCTTCAAGATAGGCCCGCAGCGCGTCCAGCCAGGCTTCACCCTGCTGATAGGCCGCGATGTGCGCGGTAAGCGCCAGCACGGAAGGAGAAGAGAGCCCGTCGCGGCCCTTAAGCGCGCTCAGGTAGGCGCTGCGGCTGTCGTCATCGCCAATCAGCCCGTACGCCCCGGTGAGGGCCGGAATGTTAAAGCTCTTCGAGCCAGAGGTCAGCAGCGCCCATTTTCCGCGCGCCACCTCGCTCCACGGGGTGTGAGAATGGTCGCCCCACACCATATCCATATGGATTTCATCGCTAATAACCGCCACGTCATAGCGCGCGCAAAGCGCGGCCATCTGGCTCAACTCTTCGCGGGTCCACACTTTTCCGGTCGGGTTCTGCGGGCTGCACAGCAGTAAAATTTTATTTTCCGGTTTCGCCAGCGCGGCTTCCAGCGCGGCCATATCGCCCATCCAGCCGGTCGGCTGCTTCTGCATCGCAACCGAAACGACGCTGCGCCCGTTACCTTCGATGGCCTTAAAGAACGCATCGTAGGCCGGGGTATGCACCACCACGCCGTCGCCAGGCCGTGACCAGATGCGGATCAGTTCGGACACCATGTAGATAACCGACGGGCCATAGACAACGGATTCGCTATCGATGCGGCTGTTAAAACGCTGCTGGAACCAGTGCGCGATGGCGGCTAAAAATTCATCATTCTTCCAGCGGCTGTAGCCAAACACCCCGTGGCTGATGCGCTCACGCAGCGCATCGGTAATGCAGGGCGCCGTGGCGAAATCCATATCTGAGATGGTGAAGGGCAGCAGGTCAGCGGTGCCAAAGCGGTCAGCGACGTAATCCCACTGGGTACACCAGGTGCCGTGGCGATCCACGACGGTGGAAAAATCAAACATGACGTTCATCCTTAAAGTAAAACCCCCTCGCAAGAGGGGGTCGGGGCATCAGGCTTCTACCGTTCGCATCAGGGTCGCCAGCTCATCTTTCACCGACTGTACCTGCGGGCCGATGACCACCTGCAAATTATGCTGGTTTAACTGTACCACGCCGATGGCGCGGTTGGCCTTCAGCGCATTGGTGTCCACTTTAGACATATCCGCCACCGACAAGCGCAGACGGGTGATGCAGTTATCCAGCGAGGTGATGTTATCCGCACCGCCCAGCGCCGCAAGAATGGCTGGGGTGTTATAGCCAGATTTGCCTACCGTACCGGCAACCGCCTGTTCAACGCTGCTGGCGGTATCGGCATCACGGCCCGGTGTTTTCAGGTTAAAGCGGGTGATTGCGAAGCGGAAGATGCCGTAGTACACCGCGAACCAGATTGCCGCCACGACCGGCACCAGATACCACTTGGTGGACAAGCCGTGCAGAATACCGAACACCACGAAGTCAATGACGTTACCGTCGGTGTTACCGATGGTCACACCCAGCACGGCCATGACGGTAAAGCCCAGACCGGTCAGCACGGCGTGGATGAGATACAGCACCGGCGCCACGAACAGGAACAGGAACTCGATAGGCTCGGTGGTGCCGCCGACCACGCAGGCGATCACGCCGGAGATCAGCAGGCCCTTAATTTTATGACGGTTTTCCGGGCGAGCACAGTGGTACATCGCCAGCGCCGCGCCCGGCAGGCCGCCGAGGAAGGCCGGCATTTTACCCTGCGACAGGAAGCGGGTCGCGCTTTCTGAGAAGCCGTGCGTGGTCGGGCAGCTCAGCTGCGCCTGGAAGATGGTCAGCGCGCCGCTCACGTCGTGGCCGCACACGTCCATGGT
>CAMKZP010000395.1 GCA_946477805.1 uncultured Enterobacter sp. | reverse complement strand
GTCAAGGCGATTCAGGAAGCGGAGGCTTATCCTGGGCCGTCGCTGATTATCGCCTACAGCCCGTGTGAAGAGCACGGTTACGATCTGGCGCTCAGCCACGATCAGATGCGACAGCTCACGGCGACCGGCTTCTGGCCGCTCTACCGCTTTGACCCGCGCCGCGCGGATGAGGGCAAATTGCCGCTGGCGCTGGACTCACGTCCGCCTTCAGACGCGCTTGCAGAAACGCTGATGCAGGAGCAGCGCTTCCGCCGCCTGAACGCGCAGCAGCCGGAGGTTGCGGAACAGCTGTGGAAAGATGCAGCGGCCGATCTGCAAAAACGCTATGACTTCCTGGCGCAAATGGCCGGGAAAGCGGAGAAATCAGCCAGCGAGTAATTCCCCTGCCCGGCGCGTCCGGGCATTTTTTTGTGCAAAAAAAAGCCCGATGCGTACGCATCGGGCCATCCAGATAATCCAGAATAACGGTTAAATAAATTTAAACGCATTCACGTGAATTATGGACCAAACAATCTTAAAGGCATATAACGGGCAGGATATTACCCTTCTCGCGGCGAAATTAATAATTTCAATTTATTATGATTATAAGCAAACCATTCATGATATCTATTATGATTTCAGCAGCATTATTTGATTGAGATTTTACTTAAATCGTAACACTTCTATTTTATTACTTCCTCCCTGAGTGATTTAGCATGGAGCCGCTTTCCCGTGCGGAAAGTTCATGAGTAATTAATTAAATAAAAATGATTGCAAAGGACTAACACCATGCAAAGAAAAGTACTGGCTCTGATGATTCCAGCGCTGTTAGTGGCTGGCGCTGCACAGGCTGCAGAAATTTATAACAAAGATGGCAATAAACTGGATCTGTATGGAAAAGTAGATGGGCTGCACTACTTCTCTGACAACAAAAGTGCGGATGGCGATCAGACCTACATGCGTTCGGGCTTCAAGGGCGAAACCCAGATCAACGACATAATGACGGGCTACGCGCAGTGGGAATACAACATTCAGGCGAATAATACCGAAGGCTCTGACAACCAGTCATGGACGCGTCTGGCGTTCGCGGGCGTCAAGGTGGGCGACTACGGTTCATTCGACTACGGCCGTAACTACGGCGTCCTGTACGACGTGGAAGGCTGGACCGATATGCTGCCAGAGTTCGGTGGCGACTCGTATTCCCAGGCGGACAACTTCATGACCGGCCGTGCCAACGGCGTGGCGACCTACCGCAACACCGACTTCTATGGACTGGTGCAGGGCCTGAGCTTCGCGCTGCAGTATCAGGGCAATAACGAAGACGCCAGCAATAACCAGGAAGGAACCAACAACGGCCGCGACACGCGCCATGAGAACGGTGACGGTTTTGGTATTTCCACGACCTATGATCTCGGCATGGGGATTAGCGCGGGTGCAGCCTATGCCTCTTCCGACCGTACCAATGATCAGGTCACCCTTACCACGGCTGGCGGTGACAAAGCGGACGCGTGGACGGCGGGCCTGAAATATGACGCGAATAACATCTACCTGGCGGCAATGTATTCTGAAACCCGCAACATGACGCCTTACGGTAACAACGAAGACGCGGTAGCGAATAAAACGCAGAACGTAGAAGTCACGGCCCAGTATCAGTTCGACTTCGGCCTGCGCCCGGCTATTTCTTATCTGCAGTCCAAAGGTAAAGATCTGGCCAACGGTCAGGGCGACCAGGATCTGGTTAAATACGCGGATGTCGGCGCAACCTACTATTTCAACAAAAACATGTCCACCTACGTTGATTATAAAATCAACCTGCTGGATGAAGATGATTCATTCTATAAAAACAACGGCATCAGTACTGACGATGTTGTTGCGTTAGGTCTGGTTTACCAGTTCTAATCAGGTTAGCCCGCAGAACACTGCGGGCTATTATTTTATCGATTTTAATCAGCCAACGTTATAATAGTTTTAACTTGCACAGTAGCGCCCTCCTGTAAGATGATTAACGCTCCTGTCTGCGCGGTTAAGGGCATCTCATCATGGTCCATCATCCAGTCAAATCATCACGGATTGCCTCCGTCGCCTATGATGAACAGAGTGCCACGCTCGAAATTCGCTTTCGCGACCGCACCACGCTGCAGTACCAGCGCGTCCCGTCGCGAATTTTCAGCGATTTCCTGAGCGTCGTCTCAAAAGGCAGGTTTTATGACGGCGTCGTAAAGGGCAAGTTTAAGGAGATCAGGATAGCCTAGCCTGCGCCTATACTCCTTTCCTCACCAGTTCAGCGGCCTTAACGAATACCTCGTCTTCCACGCCGTCCCCTTTCTGTCTGCCGAGCCTGAGAAGCTCAGCGACAATACTTTCGCGACTGATCGTTTTCTGTGATGAAACCAGGCCGATGACCGCTGCTCCAATAGCCAGACCAACTAATCCCGTTTGTTCGTCTTTATTCTTCATTCTAAAGCTCCCTGTTTACCACTCAAAAGAGTAGCAGGAGTACGGCGAATTAAAAGTGTGCCAGCCTTTTGCCCTTCGAGGGGCTCCTGCTTTCGTCAAATAATCTCGGCTATCCAGTCCGCAAATGCCCGTACCGTGGGGGAAAGGAAACGTTGATGCGGGTACAGCAAAGTCACCGGGACTGAAGGCGGCCGCCAGTCGGCCAGAACTTCTACCAGCGCGCCCTTCTGTAGATGTTCAGACACAATACTCTCGGCAAGCTGCGCCAGGCCGCCCCCTTCAAGACACATTTTTATATAGAGCCCCGTTTCGTTAACAGCCGCATTTCCATTGACCGGGACAGACAGTGTTTCATTGCCGCGAACGAAATGCAGTTCATTTGCGCGCCGGGTCGAGCCGGAAAAATAGTGGATTGCACGATGCTGTTGCAACTGCGCAGGCGTTTCAGGAATACCGTACTCATTGAGATAGTCCGGAGAGGCGCAGGTTATCCAGCGAAATCTGCCAAGCGGTCGGGCAACCAGCGTGGAGTTATTCAACTCCCCTGTTCTAACCACACAGTCAACGCCTTCCTGAACAAGATCGACCTGACGATCGCTCACGCCCAGCATCAGATAAATATCCGGATAGCGCCGGTAAAAGTCCTTTATATTCGGCATAACAATGAACTGCGCAATTCCCCCCGGCATATCTACCCTTAAACGCCCCTGAGGACGTTTGACCGACTCGGTCAGGCTTGCTTCAGTATGTTCGATTAACGACAGTATTTCGCGGCATTGCCCGAGGTATTGAACCCCTTCTGGGGTCAGGCTTACCCTTCGCGTCGTGCGGTTAAGCAGGCGCACCTGCAGGTATTTCTCCAGCCCCTTGATCGAACTCGTCACCGTTGAGGAAGGAAGCGACAGCGTTTCCGCTGCCCGAACAAAACTCCCGGCCTCCGCCACCCGCATAAAGATCTGCATTGCCTGGATACGATCCATTTCCCTGCTCCTGAACGCCTCTGGTCTGTCTGAATGTACTCTTATTATTCGAGAAAAGTGAATAATGAAAATACGTTAAGCATCTTTTTCGCATTATCTTGCTGACGTATCGTTTCCTGATGACCACTAAAGAGGCTATTTGAATGACGCATTACATCAGAAACATTGTTGATCATCAGGCTGTAACCCCAGCGGCGACGCTTATCCGCGGCGCGACCATACTGAGCATGGATGAGAAAATCGGTAATATTGAACGTGGTGATATTCTTATCACGGGTTCAACTATCAATGTCGTGGGCCAGGGCCTGGAAGCGCCGGGGGCTCATGTTATTGATGCTACAAATATGATTGTCACGCCGGGAATGGTTGATTCGCATCGGCACGCCTGGGAAGGACAGCTGCGCCGCATCAACGCGAATGCCACCTGTCTGGAGGAATACAGCAACGCCACGCACTTCTCGTTTGCCAAATACTATCGCCCTTCTGATATTTACATCGGTAACCTGCTCACGGCACTGGGTGCGATTGACGCAGGCATCACGACC
>CAMKZP010000394.1 GCA_946477805.1 uncultured Enterobacter sp. | reverse complement strand
AATACCGCTTGCCGGATAACCGGCAAGACGGTATCTCTCCCACGGGGAGAGGGAATAGTTCGCTGCTCGCATTATTTTGTGGAGCTTCCTCAGCCCACAGGGAGAGGGAATTGTTCATTGCTCGCATTATTTAGTGGGGATCTCTCAGAAAACAGGCATAAAAAAAGCCGGGTTTAAAAACCCGGCTTAGAGACTAAAACAGCTTAGTGAGCTGCTTCTGGCTTGTGCTTCGCCGCACTCTGGAAATCGTACGTCAGCTCGTTCTTCGCCTGATCCAGCGCGACGGTCACCTGGCCACCGTCCACCAGCGAGCCAAACAGCAGCTCGTTCGCCAGCGGTTTCTTCAGGTTATCCTGAATCACACGCGCCATCGGACGGGCACCCATCGCACGGTCGTAGCCTTTCTCAGCCAGCCAGTTGCGGGCCTCCTGGCTCACTTCCAGCGACACGCCTTTCTGATCCAGCTGAACCTGCAGCTCGACGATGAACTTATCCACTACCTGATGGATCACCTCGGTAGACAGGTGATCGAACCAGATAATGTTGTCCAGACGGTTGCGGAACTCCGGCGTGAAGATCTTCTTGATCTCCTCCATCGCATCGGTGCTGTTATCCTGGTGGATCAGGCCGATGGATTTGCGCTCGGTTTCACGCACCCCGGCGTTGGTGGTCATCACCAGCACCACGTTGCGGAAGTCCGCCTTGCGCCCGTTGTTGTCGGTCAGCGTACCGTTGTCCATCACCTGCAGCAGGATGTTGAACACGTCCGGGTGCGCTTTCTCGATTTCATCGAGCAGCAGGACCGCGTGCGGATGCTTGATCACCGCGTCGGTGAGCAGGCCGCCCTGGTCAAAGCCCACGTAGCCCGGAGGCGCACCGATCAAACGGCTGACGGTGTGACGCTCCATATACTCGGACATATCAAAACGCAGCAGCTCAATACCCAGCGCCTTCGAGAGCTGAACCGTCACCTCGGTTTTCCCCACCCCGGTCGGACCGGCGAACAGGAAGGAGCCGACAGGCTTGTGGTCATGCCCCAGCCCGGCGCGGGCCATCTTGATCGCTTCGGTTAAGGCCTCAATGGCTTTATCCTGACCAAAGACCAGCATTTTCAGGCGATTGCCGAGGGTGCGCAGCGTGTCGCGGTCGCTCTGGGAAACGCTCTTCTCAGGGATACGCGCGATGCGGGCCACCACGGACTCAATATCCGCCACGTTAACCGTTTTCTTACGCTTGCTGGCGGGCATCAGACGCGCACGCGCGCCCGCTTCATCAATGACGTCAATCGCCTTATCCGGCAGGTGGCGGTCGTTGATGTATTTCACCGCCAGCTCCACCGCCGCACGTACCGCTTTCGCGGTGTAACGCACGTCGTGGTGCGCTTCATACTTGGTTTTCAGGCCGTTGATGATCTGCACCGTTTCGTCAACGGACGGCTCGGTCACGTCGATTTTCTGGAAGCGGCGCGCCAGCGCGCGATCTTTCTCAAAGATGTTGCTGAACTCCTGGTAGGTCGTGGAGCCCATCACGCGGATCTTGCCGCTGGAGAGCAGCGGTTTGATCAGATTCGCCGCGTCCACCTGGCCACCTGAGGCCGCACCGGCGCCGATGATAGTGTGGATTTCATCGATAAACAGGATGCTGTTGGTATCCTGCTCCAGCTGTTTTAACAGCGCTTTGAAACGTTTTTCAAAATCGCCGCGGTATTTGGTTCCCGCCAGCAGCGAGCCGATATCCAGCGAGTAGATGGTGCAATCGGCAATCACTTCCGGCACGTCGCCCTGCACGATACGCCAGGCCAGGCCCTCGGCAATCGCGGTTTTACCGACGCCAGATTCGCCCACCAGCAGCGGGTTGTTTTTACGGCGACGGCACAGCACCTGGATCGCGCGCTCCAGCTCTTTATCGCGGCCAATCAGCGGGTCGATACCGCCAACGCGAGCAAGCTGGTTAAGGTTGGTGGTGAAGTTTTCCATACGATCCTCCCCGCCTGCTTGCTCTTCATTGTTGTTGACCTGGTTGCTGGAGTCCGATGCCTGGTTAGGCTCGTCCTTGCGCGTTCCGTGAGAGATAAAGTTCACCACGTCGAGTCGGCTGACTTCGTGTTTGCGCAGCAGGTAGGCAGCCTGTGACTCCTGCTCGCTGAAGATGGCGACAAGCACGTTTGCGCCCGTCACTTCGCTACGCCCGGAAGACTGGACGTGGAAGACCGCGCGCTGCAGTACGCGCTGGAAGCTGAGCGTCGGCTGCGTGTCGCGCTCTTCTTCACTGGCGGGCAGCACCGGCGTGGTTTGTTCGATGAAGGCTTCGAGTTCCTGACGCAGCGCCACCAGATCCACGGAGCAGGCTTCCAGCGCTTCTCGGGCAGATGGGTTGCTAAGCAGTGCGAGCAGCAAATGCTCGACGGTCATAAACTCATGTCGGTGCTCACGCGCTCTGGCGAAAGCCATGTTTAAACTGAGTTCCAGTTCTTGATTGAGCATAGGCACCTCCCCCAATTTTATGCCTTTTCAGGCCTTTTCCAGCGTACACAGCAACGGATGCTCGTTCTCCCTTGCATAATCGTTCACCATCGCCACTTTGGTTTCCGCGACTTCAGCAGTAAAAATGCCGCAGATCGCTTTGCCTCGATAGTGAACGGTAAGCATCAGTTGCGTTGCACGTTCTACATCATAAGAAAAGAACTTTTGTAGCACGTCAATAACAAATTCCATCGGCGTGTAATCATCGTTCATTAACATAACTTTATACATAGATGGCGGTTTTAGCGCGTCGCGCACTTTATCTTCCGCCAGCTGGTCAAAATCCAGCCAATCGTTGGTCTTACCCATTATGCATAACCACTTTGAATCTACCTCAGATGTTAGATAACAATCATCTATTACTGTCATCCGCGATGTCTGTCACAAACTGTTGCAATAGCGTTAACTGCCTCAAATTTTGGTTGATAATTGTCCCAACTCCAGCGCCAAACGCTTGACGGCTCCTTCCGTTTATCTAAATTGTACAAGCGTGAGTTGGCGAGGTTTTGAACAGCCCCCACTCCACCACCGGTTCATTCCATCTTAATTTATAAGATTTACGAAGGATGTCGAAGCATGGAAATGGGTACTGTTAAGTGGTTCAACAACGCCAAAGGGTTTGGCTTCATCTGCCCTGAAGGCGGCGGCGAGGATATCTTCGCTCACTATTCCACCATTCAGATGGATGGTTACAGGACGCTCAAAGCCGGGCAATCCGTCCGGTTCGACGTGCACCAGGGGCCAAAAGGCAATCACGCCAGTTTAATCGTCCCCGTTGAAGCAGAAGCGGTTGCATAGCTCTCTGATTCATTGTGTACACCCCGCAGGCAAAATGCCAGCCCGATCGGCTGGCATTTTTATTTTCGGGTTATTCGCGCGCCAGCGCATCCACCGGATCCAGCCGCGCCGCGTTGCGCGCAGGCAGCCAGCCAAACAAAATCCCGGTGAAGGTAGAACACAAGAATGCCGTGAGGATCGCCACCGGCGAGAAGCCGATCTCCCAGCCCGGTAAAAAGAGCTGCAGCGCAAAGGCGATCATCATGGAGAGCGCAATGCCCATCGCGCCGCCTACCAGACACACCAGCACCGCCTCAATCAAAAACTGCTGCAGCACATCGCTGGCCCGGGCCCCGACCGCCATGCGAATGCCGATTTCCCGCGTGCGCTCCGTTACCGACACCAGCATGATGTTCATCACCCCGATACCGCCGACGACCAGCGAAATGACCGCCACCAGCGTCAGGAACAGCTGAAGAGTACGTGTGGTCTTTTCCGCCGTTTTCAAGAGGCCGTCCATGTTCCAGGTGAAGAAATCCTTCTTCCCGTGGCGCAGGGTTAATAGCCGCTCAAGCTGCTGCTCGGCCATGGCGCTGTCGTAGCCCTCATTCACGCGAACGGTGATCGAGTTGAGCCAGGCCTGCCCCATGATCCGCCCGGATATGT
>CAMKZP010000393.1 GCA_946477805.1 uncultured Enterobacter sp. | reverse complement strand
GTCATTACCGGCGTGCACCAGACCACGCTCGCCATCGACATGCAGATGATCCAGAGCCTCGGCGGCACGCCGGTGTGGCCTATCATCGCCCTGTCTAACATTGCGCAGGCGTCGGCGGTCACCGGCATCATCATCATGAGCCGCAAGCACAACGAGCGCGAAATATCGGTTCCGGCGGCCATCTCCGCTTATCTCGGCGTCACCGAGCCCGCGATGTACGGTATCAACCTGAAATACCGCTTCCCGATGCTCTGCGCGATGATCGGCTCGGGCCTCGCGGGATTGCTGTGCGGCCTCTACGGCGTGATGGCGAACGGCATCGGCGTCGGCGGCCTGCCGGGCATCCTCTCCATCCAGCCCGCATTCTGGCAGGTGTTTGCCCTGGCGATGGCCATCGCGATTATCGTCCCCATGGCGCTTACCACCGTGGTTTACCAGCGTAAGTTCCGTCAGGGCACGCTGCAGATTGTTTAAATTCTTCTTTCGGGGCGCAGTTGCGCCCCTTCGCATTTGCAGGAACAGACTATGAATACCCTTCCTCACTGGTGGCAGAACGGCGTCATCTATCAGATTTACCCAAAGAGCTTTCAGGATACGACCGGGCGCGGCACCGGCGACCTGCGCGGCGTGACGCAGCGCCTCGACTACCTGAAAACCCTCGGCATCGACGCCATCTGGCTGACGCCGTTTTATATCTCCCCGCAGGTAGATAACGGTTACGACGTCGCAAACTACACCGCCATCGATCCGGCCTACGGCACGCTGGATGACTTTGACGAGCTGGTGGTCGCGGCGCACGCCCGCGGCATTCGCATCGTGCTGGATATGGTGTTTAACCACACCTCGACCCAGCACGCCTGGTTCCGCGAGTCGCTGAACAAGGCGAGCCCGTACCGTCAGTTCTATATCTGGCGCGACGGCACGCCGGACCAGCTTCCGAACAACTGGCGCTCAAAGTTCGGCGGCAACGCCTGGCGCTGGCACACCGAGAGCGAGCAATATTATCTGCACCTCTTTGCGCCAGAGCAGGCGGACCTCAACTGGGAAAACCCTGAAGTGCGCGCCGAGCTGAAAAAAGTGTGTGAATTCTGGGCCGATCGCGGCGTGGACGGCCTGCGTCTCGACGTGATCAACCTCATCTCAAAAGAGCAAGATTTCCCGGACGACACCATCGGCGACGGCCGCCGCTTTTATACCGACGGGCCGCGCGTGCATGAATACCTGCAGGAGATGAGCCGCGACGTCTTTACGCCGCGTAATCTGATGACGGTGGGCGAAATGTCGTCGACCTCGCTGGCGAACTGCCAGCAGTACGCCGCCCTCGACGGCAGCGAGCTGTCGATGACCTTCAATTTCCATCATCTCAAGGTGGACTACCCCGGCGGCGAAAAGTGGACGCGGGCAAAGCCGGACTTCGTGGCGCTGAAAACCCTTTTCAGCCACTGGCAGCAGGGCATGCACAACAGGGCGTGGAACGCGCTGTTCTGGTGTAACCACGACCAGCCGCGCATCGTGTCGCGCTTTGGTGACGAAGGGGAATACCGCGTTCAGGCCGCGAAGATGCTCGGCATGGTGCTGCACGGCATGCAGGGCACGCCGTACATCTACCAGGGCGAAGAGATTGGCATGACCAACCCGCACTTCAGCCGCATCACCGACTACCGCGACGTGGAAAGCCTGAACATGTTCGCCGAACTGCGGGCGGAAGGCCGCGATCCGGACGAGCTGCTGGCAATCCTGGCAGGCAAATCCCGCGATAACGGCCGTACGCCGATGCAGTGGGACGCGTCGCACAACGCGGGCTTTACCGGGGGCGAGCCGTGGATCGGCGTCTGCGACAATTACGAGACGGTGAACGCCCGCGCGGCGCTCGACGACCCGGATTCGGTGTTTTACACCTATCAGCAGCTGATCCGCCTGCGCAAGAGCCTGCCGGTGCTGACGTGGGGGAATTATGAGGATCTGCTGCCTGAACATCCGTCTCTGTGGTGCTACCGCCGTCAGTGGAACGGGCAAACCCTGCTGGTGGTGGCGAACCTGAGCCGTGAGCCTCAGGAATGGCGACCCGATCCGGTATCGGGAACATGGCAGCTCGCCCTCAGCAACTATACGGATGCTCCCCCACAACCCGGGGCGCTGCAACTCCGCCCGTTTGAAGCCCTCTGGTGGGTACAGGATTAAACCGAGAGGGATACAGGATGCTGTATCCCTTATTTTTTACGTTTAGCGATACGCTATATGTACGACGATAACTTTTACATCGCATCGTTCAAAAATAAGAATACCCCTGCCTTTTAAATAACTTCGGCAGGACATTATGAAAAAGATAATTATTAAAGCAACGTGTATTAGCGCATTATTATTCAGCACGCAAGGATGGTGCGGAAATACCTCCGTAGATCTCCGTTTCGGTCATAATACGCGCTCAGACGTCAACGATTCACGTATTAAGGTCATGCATCAGGCTGAGAACGGGTTTTACTTCTCCGTTGAAGCCGCGCAGAACCATAACGACACGTTTTTTGGTGATACCGACAGAAATAACCCGGACGATAAAGGGTTAACGGAAGCCGCGCAGGAGATCGAAACGCGCTGGCGTTTTGATCTGGGAAATGGCTTCGCCGTTGCGCCAGGCATGGTCACCGTCTTTACCAGCAGCAATACCCATTACCGTCCCTTTATTCAGGGCTGGAAATCGTTCGGAAATGGGCTGAACCTTTCCGCTCGCTATCGCTATAACACGGTTAACGACTCGCACAGCGACAGGATGCTGGACAGCGGTGAATATACTCGCCGTGAATCCCACCAGTTCGACCTGTGGTTTGCCTATAACATAGGGAAATTTGGCATGTCCTATAACCCGCGCTTCCGCTGGCAGGATAATGTCGATCAGGGCACCGGAGATGATACCTACTGGGAGCACACCGTTGCGTTCAACTACCAGCTCGACGACGGCTGGACGCCTTACGTCGAGCTGGTTTCTCTGGATAAAACCTACATCACCGCTGGCGGCGATCATGAAAATGACTACGCCGTACGCCTGGGGCTGGTGAAGCAGCTCTAGCGGCTCACCTGGACCGTATCGTGCTGCAGAAGCGTGCAGCCGATACGATCCACGGCACTCAATAGTTCAAGCTGCCCTTCCCGCTGATAGAGCGATACCGCGTTGATATCAATCGACAGCGGCCAGCACAGAGTAGACAGCGCGGCCAGAGTTGAACCCTGGCGCGTGATCGCAATAATCTTCAGCCCTTTACGCAGGGCGTTACGCGCCATTTCAATCAGTGACTGCGTCTCCCCGGATTTACTGATCAACACCAGCGTCCCTTTCGACACCCGGGTCAGCTGGTGCATATCATTCAGAATAAGATGCGGCAGGCTCGCCAGCGACAGAAAGCGCGACAGGTAGTTAAGGCTGGTGAGCGACGCGCCGCGGGCATACAGATAGATATGGCTGGAGCGGGTCAGTAGCCTGGAGAGCTCCATCACAATGTCGTCCGCCTGTGGCCCCACGTCCGGCTCAGCAGGCGCGGTGGGAGTACGATCGCGTAAAAACCGGTATCGAAGCTCGGTATAACTTTTATACCCCATTTTCTTACAAACACGATTAACAGACGTCGTGGTCGTAAAGGTATCACGGGCAATCTCTTTTGCCGATATATTAGAAATATTATGAGCATGATACTGAATGTATTCAAATATCAAACGTTCACTTCCCTGATATGAATTCATTTATGGCACCCTGTTAAAAACAGACCTGATATTAACAGAGCCATGAAATAGTCTCTGGAAGGCGCTTCACACATTGCAGCACGGCGTATCACGATACGTAATTAGTATTAGCAAACATTAAAAATGCATCTGGGTTCTCTTTATACTTTCGGTATTTTAACACCCAGGAAATTATTACAATGATGAAACAAAAAATTATCGCTGTAACGGCCTGTCCAACCGGAATTGCACACACCT
>CAMKZP010000392.1 GCA_946477805.1 uncultured Enterobacter sp. | reverse complement strand
TTTCATTGGTGCGGGTCACGGTAAACAGCACCGGGATCTCCGGGAAGAAGGAGTCCAGCTTCTTCGTGTGGAAGTAATCGGCGGTTTTGAAGGTCACTTTGTAGACGCCAGGCTGCATATCCTGATCCTCCGGGTAGAGGGATTTGATACGTCCGTCCTGGTCGGTTTTGCCGCTGGCAAGCTGAGTCCATTTATCCTGCTGCTGCTTTTCCAGCGTGACGGTGACGCCCGGAGGCGGCGTGCCGGTTTGCTGGTCAAGCACGTGAACGCTCAACGTGCCGACGGGGGCGCTAAAGGCAGCGGGAGCAAAGGCCATGGCGGCCAGGATCAGCAGAGGGGTTGTCTTTTTCATGTGGTTTTCCTGTGGGGTTATCAGTCACAGGAAAACGTTAGCATCTGCGGCGCGGGAAAATATTCAACTTTTCGTGAAGATTCCCGCAGGAGAAAATTATCAGAGGATAATAACCTCAAGCGATACCTGCTGCTGCCACTGCTCCACCTGCTTTTTCCGCGCGGCGGTGAGTTTACCGCGGGTGACCAGCAGCCACTTGCGGTCCGGGAAGATTTCCGGTGCCAGCGCGGCGGGAGGGGTGGGCAGGATATCGATGCGGTGGCCCTGGCCGGTGCGCGTTAAAGCCTCGAGCCAGATTTCGCACGGGTCGTTCAGGTGCCAGCCGGTCAGCAGGAGGTTGTCGCCCGGCGCTTTTTTGTCCCCTTCGAGACAAAACGAGGTGTAGGCGATGAGGATACCGTCAAGAATGTCGCGCAGGGTCATGGCGGCGGGAACGTTGGCCGACATTTGGCCGCGCAGCGGGCGCAGCACGTTTGCCACCAGCTCGGGTCTTGGGTATTCGCGACCGGCGTCGTAAATCATCTGGCGCAGGGACTCGATTTTACCGTCCTGCAGGCGTTGCAGCATGGTCTGCTGCAGCGTTAGCCAGTTGTTGGTCAGGCGCGCCGTAGGGCGGTCCAGCAGCGGTTTTACCTGGCCAATGGGAACGCCTTTTTTTACCCAGTCGAGGATTTTCAGCGCCTGCTGCACGTCTTCTTCGCTGTACTGGCGGTGGCCGCCCTCTGAGCGCTGAGGCTTGAGTAAACCGTAGCGACGCTGCCACGCGCGCAGCGTGGTGGCGGTAATGCCGCTGAGTCTGGCGAATTCGCCGATGGAGTAAGCCATGTCAGTGCCCGATGAGGAGGAATAATCTCAATATACTACGAATTTTTCCCGACGTGATGAAGCACCGCACCGGTGCACTACACTTAACGTCCAACCGCACAAATGAAAGGAATTCACATGAAGCTTTGGCCTGTTGTAACCGGCGTCGCCATCGCCCTGACTTTGGTGGCCTGTAAATCCCCTACGCCGCCGAAAGGCGTACAGCCCATTTCTAACTTTGATGCCAGCCGCTATCTCGGCAAATGGTATGAAGTTGCCCGCCTGGAAAACCGCTTTGAACGCGGGCTGGAGCAGGTGACTGCGACCTATGGCGAGCGCAGCGACGGCGGCGTCAGCGTGCTTAACCGCGGCTACGACCCGGTGAAGAAAAAATGGAATGAGAGCGAAGGGAAAGCGTACTTCACCGGCGAACCGACGACGGCCGCGCTGAAGGTGTCGTTCTTCGGCCCGTTCTACGGCGGCTATAACGTGATCAGGCTGGATGATAAATACCAGTACGCGCTGGTCAGCGGCCCGAACCGCGACTATCTGTGGCTCCTGTCGCGCACGCCAACCATCCCGGAAGCGGTGAAGCAGGATTACCTGAACACCGCGCGCAGTCTGGGCTTCCGGACCGAGCAGCTGGTGTGGGTTAAGCAGTAAGTTCGCGCCTTCTTCGTAGCGCATTTTGGCTCGCTCCTTTAAAAACTCAGGGGAGCGGGCGGCCTGTTTTCCCTCTCCCCTGAGGGTGAACGGGCCGCCGATACAGGCTTGAATTTATTTCGCTCTCCGGCCATGATCCTCCCCATGAAAATAGAAACCGCACTTCCTTCACACTTCGAGCGTCTGGTCGCGATATGGGAATCCTCCGTGCGCGCCACCCACCACTTTTTACTGGAAAGCGATATAGCGGCGCTGCGCCCGTTATTGCTGAACGCTTATTTGCCAAATCTCAGCGTCGTTATTTCCCGCGATGATGCAGGTGCTATTCACGGCTTTTTAGGCGTTGATAAAAATCGCATTGAAATGCTGTTCGTTGATGATGCGAGCCGGGGAAAAGGAGTGGGGAAATTACTGCTTAATTACGCCGTTGAGCATTTTGGGGCAAATGAAGTGGACGTGAATGAACAGAACCCGCAGGGAGTTGCCTTTTACCGGCATATGGGGTTTGAGCAGATCGGGCGCTCGGAAGTGGACGGACAGGGTAAGCCGTTTCCGTTGCTGCATATGAAGCGGAGGGATTAGCACTTAGCCTGCTTATCCCATTTTAATAAGCCGATGATATCTTTCTCACCTTCGGCTTCTTTCAGCAGGCGCTGCCTTTTTTCAAACTCAATGCATTCGGAGCACGCCTTTTCATCAGCCGCTTTCTTGCTGATTTTGCCTGCTCCTTCTAAAACATCCCGGTCGTTAAATTGCAGAAACTGATCGAGCTTGGTTTGCCAGTCTCGTAAAAATACCTGCTTGCGGCGTTTGGCCTGATCTTCGGCAAAATCGAGCCACATATTCACGACGCGATTTAGCTCGCTTACTTCATCCTGAGAGAGATAATTTTTTGCGGTGGTGACATCGCCTTTACGGACTTCTTCGCCTTTATAGCTGGTCGGCCCTATATGCGGTTGAGTGGCGTCCGCGCGTTGGTGAATCAACTCAGCGGCGGTGAGGCCTGTGCAGGCAAAATGCAGTTTATTCTGGATGGTCTGGAAGAATTGCGTGGTTTCTTTGAGTGACGGCTGATAATCAGCGGCTAGCGCAAAAATCTCCCTCACGCGGAGATAAACCCGGCGTTCGCTGGCCCGAATATCGCGAATGCGTTCCAGCATTTCATCGAAATAGTCAGGTACGGCGGATGATCCGACAGGCGGGTTTTTCAGCCGCTCGTCGTCCATAACGAAGCCTTTAACCAGGTATTCCTGTAGCGTTTTGGTGGCCCACTGGCGGAACTGTGTACCTCGTGAGGAGCGCACCCGGTAACCGACAGCAAGGATTGCTTCTAGATTGTAGTGCTCTATCTCTCTGGAAACCTCACGTTTTCCTTCCTGACGAACTATCCGGAATTTCCGGATAGTTGAATGTTGATCAATTTCGCCATCAGAAAATATATTCATCAGATGCTCGTTGATAGTTCGAACATCTTTACCGTACAGATCGGCCATTGCTGCCTGGGATAACCAGATCGTGTCTGATTCGAAGCGACATTTGACACGTACTCTTCCGTCACCGCTGGCAAACATAATAAATTCGCCGGTTAGAGATTGGATTACGTCTTTGTCTGCCATGTCGCCTCCACATCCTCAACGATTAACGCACCAGGCACGTAGTATGCCAGAAACAGCCGCTAGGCCCGGAGATTTGTATTTGATTTTGCGAGGCGCTTTCCAGGAAGTTGAGTCTGTATCGCTGCAAGCGCGTCCTCTATCTCAATGAGCTTTGCCTTCGTTCGCTTATAATCATCCTGCAACCTTTGCTCCTGCTCGTTGTACGCCATCAGAACGATGCATCCTTTCATGACCTTTACCGTGACCTGCTGTCCGGTATCAAACCCGGCGGCGCGCAGCCACTTGCCGGAGAGGATGATATTGGGCGTGGATTTGTCGTAAACATTCGGGCGGTATCCCACAATTAACGAACGCTCGGTTCCGGATTGGTCGGTGTCTGGGGTAGAATGCAAATCAGCCATAATCAACTCCTTGATCGTTGGTGAGGTTAGACGCTCCGGCTGTGTTCCCGCACATCGGAGCGTTGCAAATACAGGAGGTTTAGGTGGCCTCCTATGTGTGTCAGAGTAGATGAATAGGTGGGCTCATGTCAATC
>CAMKZP010000391.1 GCA_946477805.1 uncultured Enterobacter sp. | reverse complement strand
TAGTCGTCGGCAGCGTCAGATGTGTATAAGAGACAGATAATATTCAGCAACCCTGCGCGGTTAATTTACGGGCTTTTCGGAGAATGCTTACGCGGTATAATAAGACGCGTTGCAAAGTTGAATAAGAAAACCCTTTTTTGCCATCATCAGCTCAATGAGTCACCCACGCTGCGGCATAGATTTCATCACTACGTTAACAAGGATGCTTTCGCTCTTTCCAGGGAATACCACCGTATAAGGATCTGCATAATTATCCTTCCGGCTTTTCGAGAGTTTTAACAAAACTCAGCATAACGCTTTTAACAATCTGAGGCATAAAAAATGAAACCGGCATCCGTTATCATTATGGACGAACACCCTATCGTCAGAATGTCGATAGAAGTCCTGCTACAGAAAAATAAAAATATCATCGTCAAACTTAAGTCGGGTGACAGTCACGAAGTGCTTGACTGTATCCGTAACCATACCATCGACCTGGTTATTCTTGACATCGAAATGACAGGTACCGACGGGTTCTCATTACTCAAGAGAATCAGGAACTTAAACAAAGAGATTAAAGTGCTTTTCCTGTCGTCAAAATCAGAGGCTTTCTACGCCGGGCGCGCCATTCGTGCAGGGGCCAACGGCTTTGTCAGCAAGCGAAAAGATTTGGGCGAGATTTACAATGCGGTTGAGATGATACTCACCGGTTATTCGTTCTTCCCCTCTGAGACGCTGAGCTTTATAAATCATCTGGGCTCGCGTACGGGGGCTGCAGTTGATATGCCGTTATCGAATCGCGAAGTCACGGTACTGCGCTATCTGGCGAATGGATTATCCAATAAGGAGATTGCCGAGCAGTTATTATTAAGCAACAAAACCATCAGCGCACACAAATCCAATATCTATTCCAAACTGGGCGTGCAAAGTATTGTTGAATTAATTGATTATGCGAAAGCGCACGAGCTGCTTTAACCTGAAATCACTCCCTGCAACTTATATGAGTTGCAGGGAGTGCAGTCAGTATTAATTATAATTAATCATAAAGGTGGCGTCGGCATCAGCCTTGCCCGGCTGCGGGTTATCCGCGGTGGCAATATAGTTGGCATAAAATAACAGTTCGGCTTTGCCTTCGGCATCAACAGCCACTTCCTGACTGGCCTGCTGCAGCGCCAGCCGCGTTTTGTCCTTGTCGCGAATTTCGACGGCCACGCTGCTGGCGGCGCTGGCCTCGTTCAGCGCCAGCAGGCTGCTGTCGCTCCCGTCCGCTTTTCCCGAAAAAGTGACGGAGGCGGATCCCGGCGGGCAGCCGGTCAGTTTGATTGAAAAGGGCATGGCCTGCGTGCGGCTGCCCGCCGCGCTCAGTTGTTTGGTCGGCCAGGTGCCCAGCGGAACGGTTTTATCGCTGTCGCTGCCCTCTGCCACGCAGGTGAAATCGACAATGTTGCCGTAAAGCTGAATGTTGATCTCCCCTAACGCGGTAGTGGCCTGTACCGGGAAATGAAGCGCGAAGAGCGCCGCGGCCATAAAACGGATGCCGTTGTGCATCTCTTCTCCTTAATCGTAATCCACGCGCAAATAGCCGCGGGACGTGAAACGCCCTTCTGCGGGTTTGTTGCCGGTCACGCTAACGGGCCACGCGCGGATCCCAACCTGCGCCTGGGCGCTGTCGTCAAGGCGGAACGGGATCTTGCTGGCCAGGCTATTGGGCGTCAGAGGCGCCCCGCTTTCGTTGGCAATCACAAAACCCACGTCCGGGTTATCCGATACCAGCGCGCTGCCTGAAACTTTTTCCGCTTCGACGCGCATCGTCAGGTAGGCGTTTGCCTCTACGTTAGTGCATTTTATGGCGATGGTTTTGCTCTGTGCAGAGACCCCCTCTGGCCTGTTGCCCGCCCCGGCCTTGCTGAACAGCGAGGCCCCAATATCACCAAAATCAAATTCAACGATGTTCCCCGCGTTGATCGCACAGCTTTGCGGCACCTGAATCGTGCCGCTGTAGCTGATGGTGTAGACCGGAGTGGAGAGCGGGTCGGAGTTGGTGGTGGTAACGTACACGCGGAACATGGTTTCACGCGGGATCTCGACCATATTAATAAAGCGGCGCGTGACCTTCAGACGAAACACCAGGTTGGAGTCATTCACCGGGAAGGGCTGATTTTTTGCCACGTTCGGGTGGCTCCCCATCTGGATAAAGTTTTGCGGGGGATAAAACACGCCCGCGGCGCTGTCGGTTATCTTCATTGCGCCGTCAAGATAGTCATTCAGCTTGAGGTACTTATAGTTATCGATGGTGCTGGTAATCGGGAAGTCGGTCACGTAGCTCCGTCGGGTGGTGGTGCCGGACGTCCCTTTCGGGCAGACAGCATTAACCCCTACCCACTGCGATTTCTGGCTCAGGGTGACAATCTGCCCGATCTGGTTATTGGAGCTGTTGAACGTATCGCTGAGATCGTAAAAAATATCGGTCGCGACTCCGTTTTCATTGACGCACACGGTCGCTAACGCATGGCTGGCCGGCATGCTGGCCAGCAGCAGCGCCACCAGGCGTCGGCGGATGAGTCGGTTATCAATCACAAGAGATCTCCTGTTGCGTAATAGCCTGTTGCAGGCTCTCTTCCGGCAGGCTGTAGGACGCCCGGCACTGCTTGCCTGCGTCATTACCCCACTGAATTAACAGCTGGCCCTTCAGCGGCAGCCCGCTTAAATAGATCTGCCCGTCATCCCCCACCATGCTGGTGACGCCGCTCTGGGCTTCGCGCACCACCGCGCCAAACGGCACGGGCTGGCTATCGCGCCTCACCGTCAGCAGCGCGCGCACGCCAATGCGGGTATCAAAGCTGGCGCGCACCAGCGCCCCTTTCGTCGGCACCACGCTGCTGACGTTGTTCTCGATATCGGTGTTGTTACTCATGGTGTTGGTATCCAGCGCCACGCGGTTGTAGCGGTAGACCGTGGCGTACGGCATGACCGCGTAGCCGCGCCAGTCGGTTTTCACCCCGGTCTGGTTTTCGATACTCACGCCCGATGCGCCCGGCGCCTTAATCAGTACGTTGGTATCTCCCAGCGGCTGGCTGAAGGTGACGCCGTCGGCATGCCCGACTACGCCGCCGGAGAGCTGCCAGTTGAGATCGTGCTGGTCGCGCGCATAGTTGTAGCCCACGCCCAGCGTGCCGTAGGTGGCCTGCCAGTTAGCGCTGGCGCTACCGCTTGCCCCGCCGTTGCTGGTGTGCCCCTGCGTCACGCTGTAGCTCAGGTTGCGGTCCCGCAGCAGAGTGCCGCTGACGCCGGTTTGCCAGCTGGTATCCCCATCGCTGTTACGGCTGGCGGATGCCGTGGCGTAGGCGCGGTCAAGCGCGCTGTCCCGGCGGTAGCCGTGGCGGGTAAAGAGGCTGAACGGCACGGAGACGTTAGCCGACACAATCCTGTCGGTGCCATCGATGCCGACAGACTTGTTCCACGACCAGGAGAAGGAGTAGCTGATCCCCTGTATACCGCCCGCGTAGCCCAGCTGATACCAGACGTTCGACTCGCTCGTGCCCCAGTAGCTTTGCTGGCTTCCCGACACGTAGACCGAACCGTAATCCCCCAGCGACTGGGAGATATTGAGCTGGAAGCGCCCTTTTTTATTCCACGTCAGGTTGTGATAGCTCTGCACATCCGGTACGCCGTCATCGTCCCTGCTGTCGCCGTACTGATAGCCCTCCATCGAGCGCCAGGCCACGTCGTCAAGGGTGTAAAAGCCTTTTGTGGAGTAGCGGTAGCCCAGCAGCTGGAAGTTGGTCCCGTAGCCGTTAAGGGATTTTGCGTAGAGGAAACGCAGCGATTGCCCCTCATGACGGCTGTCGTCAGCGAGCTGGCTGCGGGCATGGGTGAGGTCGAGCGAGACCGCGCCCCAGTCGCCGAGGTTTTTCCCGGCGCCGATCGCCAGCGCGGAATAACGCGACGCCAGCTGCGTGCCGCCATACAGCGTATAGCCATCCGCCAGGCCAGCAACTGTCTCTTATACACATCTCCG
>CAMKZP010000390.1 GCA_946477805.1 uncultured Enterobacter sp. | reverse complement strand
GGTTTAAAAAATGCGGGATCGATTTTTCATTAATATAGAGACCGTCGGCCACGAATAAAAAATCGAGTTTGCCCTCTTCCGCCTTCAGCGCCGTCTCCTTGACGAAATCAAAATTAATGCTGGCATCCGCGGCGGCCGCAGGATGGCGCCATGCGGACATATTCCCGGAAGCACCATGCAAAATGGTTCCCAGCCGCAGTTGTCGGGTTGCAGACATATTCACCTCTTTTATAAATTAAACGTGTTGCAGGGCTTTTTCCGCGAGCTGTGCAAAATAGCGGGCAGCGGGCTCAATCAGGGCTTCATCCGGATTAAACGCCGGATGATGTAAACCGTACGGACTGGCGCTGCCGATGCTGACAAACGCCCCCGGTATCTGCTGTAAATAGACGGCGAAATCTTCCCCGCCCATGTGCAGCTCGGCGCGCTGCGTTTCGTAGCCCGACTCCCGGGCAACCGAGGCGGCAAAGTCGGCCCAGCGCTCGTCGTTCACCAGCGCGGTTGGCCCGGCGTACCAGGTGATGTCGATCTGCGCGCTGAAGGCGCTGGCAAACCCGGCGGCGATTTCCCCGACGCGCGCTTTTACATTCTGCTGCACCTCCGTGCGGTGCGTGCGCAGCGTGCCTTCCAGCTCGACGCTTTCCGGCAGCACGTTCCAGGTATTGCCCCCGGCGATGCGCGTGACGCTCAGCACCACCGAATCCAGGGTGTTGACGTTGCGGCTGGCCACGCTCTGCAGCGCGGTGACCAGCTGGCTTGCCAGCACGATGGCATCATTGCCTTCGTGAGGACGCGCGGCGTGCGCGCCTTTTCCGGTAATGCGGATCACGAAGCGGTCAACGTTGGCGTAGAACGGCCCGCCGCGGGTGGCGAATTCCCCGACCGGCAGCCCCGGCTCGTTGTGCATGCCGAAAATGGCGCTAACGTCGCGTAACGCCCCGGCCCGGACCATGCTTTTTGCGCCGCCGAAATTCTCTTCAGCGGGCTGGAACAGGATGCGCACGCGCCCGTCGAGCTGGGCTTCGCGCTCTTTCAGCTTCAGCGCCGCGCCGAGGATGACGCTGGTGTGGATGTCGTGCCCGCAGGCGTGCATCACCCCCTCTCGCTGGGAGGTGAACGGCACGCCGCTGCGCTCCTCGATCGGCAGGGCGTCAATGTCGGCCCGCAGCGCAATCAGCTTGCGGCCGGTGCCGATTTCCGCCACCAGCCCGGTTGAGAGATCGTAAGGCAGCGGCGCGATCCCGGCGTTCGTCAGCCACTGGCGCAGGCGCGCCGTGGTTTCGACTTCCTGGCCCGACAGCTCGGGGTGCTGATGCAGCTCGCGACGCCAGGCAATCAGCTGTTCGCCAAAGCTCATACGGTCACCTCTGCGTTGAGACGCGCTTCGGCGAGCAGACGCAGCGACGCGACGCGCGTAGCTCCCTCCGCTACCGGCGTGTCGATAATAAATTCGTCAATGCCCCACTGCTGATGCAGGGCGTTAAGCTGCTCAAGCACCGACTCCGCGGTGCCCGCCAGCAGGGACTGCGCCCGGCGGGCGATGCGCACCGGTTCGCTGCCCGACTGACGCGCGAAGGCGTAGGCCTGCTCTTCGCTGGCGACGGTCACCCGCTGGCCGTTTGCCAGCTCGACGCCCCACACTTCCACCTTCTGCGCCAGCGCTTCCGCTTCGCCCAGCGTGGGCGCGACGATCGCCTGCACCGCCACAATCACATCCTTAGCGCTGTTTTCCCGCCAGGCGGTGACGACCTCGCGCAGAAGCTCCGGGTCACCGTTCAGGTGTGCCGCAAAGACAAAATTCCAGCCGAGCGACGCCGCAAGCAGCGCGCTTTCCGCGCTGGCGCCGAGCAGAAAACCCTCTGCAGGCACCGGCGGCAGCGGCGTGGCGCGAACGGCCTCCTCCGCAGACGAATTTTTCGGGCGGATCCAGCCGTCCAGCTGCGCCAGCTGTTCGGCAAAGCTGCCCTTTTCCCGGGCATTCAGCCCCTGCTGCAGCGCGCGGGTTGAGAGCGGCAGGCCGCCCGGGGCTTTGCCGACGCCCAGATCCACCCGTCCCGGCGCCAGTGCGGCGAGAACGTTAAAGTTTTCAGCGACTTTGTAAGGGCTGTAGTGCTGGAGCATGACGCCGCCCGATCCCACGCGAATGCGCTTCGTTTGCCCGAGTATCCAGGCAATCAGCAGCTCCGGCGAGGGGCTGGCCAGCTGGGGGGTATTGTGGTGTTCGGCAATCCAGAAGCGGTGATAGCCCAGCGCTTCCGCCTGCTGAGCCAGCGTGAGGGTACGTGCCAGCGCATCGGCGGCCGTTTCGTGTTCTGCGACGGGGCTTTTATCCAGAATGCTGATTCGCCAGGACATGTTGTGTTCTCGTTTGACTTAACATGTCGTCATTATTAAAGGCGTATTTCACCTCTGAGAAACAATTAATTTACATTTGGTTTGCCGGAAATCAGAAATGCATAACCCTGCTAACGGTGTGATTTTAGCGATGAAATCAGCGCGTCGGCCTCCTGACGCCGGGTTATGCGGGTAGGCGTACTGCATTTACGTGTCGTTGCCGTACGCAAAAGGGCTATTCGTCTTGATACTGTTCGTCGGTGACTTTTTCCAGCCACTCCACCGGGCTGCCGTTTACCGCTTCGGCGATGGCGATATGGGTCATCGCCGTTTTCGCGCTCGCGCCGTGCCAGTGCTTCACGCCCGGCGGGATCCACGCGATATCGCCCTGGTTCAGCGGCTGCGCCTCTTTGCCCCACTCCTGCAGCCAGCCGCGCCCCTGGGTGACGATCAGCGTTTGCCCGAGCGGATGCGTGTGCCAGGCGGTACGCGCCCCCGGCTCAAAGGTGACCGTCGCCCCTCCCACCTTTGCTGGCTCGGTGGCCTGGAATGGCGCATCGATACGCACGGTGCCGGTAAACCAGGCCTCTGGCCCCTTGACGGAAGGTAATGAACCGCTACGAATAATTTTCATATTTTGCTCCTCGTTGGCTGTAGGGTTAACGGTAGCGCAAAGGTGCCGCGAGCAGTAGACTGCATAATCAGAATGGAACCATGAACACAATTCATAAATAGGGTAACCCTCCCGTGCTTAAAGACAATTTTAACGATCTGCTCTCTTTTATGGTTGTCGCGCGCGAGCGTAGCTTCACCCGCGCGGCGGCGCAGCTGGGGGTTTCGCAGTCGGCGCTCAGCCACGCGATGCGTAATCTCGAAGCGCGGCTGGACGTGCGCCTGCTGACCCGCACCACGCGAAGCGTTGCCCCCACCGAGGCCGGGGAGCAGCTGTTTACGCGCCTGCGCCCGCACCTGCTGGAAATTGAACAGGAGCTGACGGCGCTTCGCGACACGAGGGATAAGCCCGCCGGGAATATTCGCATCACCGCCGGAGAGCATGCGATGAACGCCGTGCTCTGGCCGGTGTTAAAGCCTTTTATGGTGGAATATCCGGAAATCAACGTTGAGGTTACGGTGGATAACGGCCTGACGGACATTGTGGACGGGCGTTTCGACGCGGGGGTCCGCCTGGGCGAGCAGGTAGCGAAGGACATGATAGCGGTGAGGATCGCCCCAGATATGCGCATGGCCGTGGTAGGCTCAGCTGAGTATCTGGCCCGCCACGGCGTGCCGGAAACGCCGGAGCAGCTTAACGCGCACCGCTGCATCAACATGCGCCTGCCCACGCTTGGCGGAGTATATGCCTGGGAGTTTGAGCGTGACGGGCGAAAGTTACGCGTGCGGGTCGAGGGCCAGCTGACCCTCAACAGCCTGCCCCAGCGTATCGATGCGGCCGAAAGCGGGCTGGGGCTGGCCTATGTGCCGGAAGATACCGTCGAGGAGGCGATCGCGCAGGGTCGGCTGGTGCAGGTCCTCGAACCCTGGTGCCCGGCGTTTGACGGCTATCATCTTTACTATCCTGGCCGTCGCCAGCACACCACCGCTTTTGCCCTGCTGGTTGAGGCCCTGCGCAAACGGTGAGTTACTTCCCAACGCGCGCCATGAGG
>CAMKZP010000389.1 GCA_946477805.1 uncultured Enterobacter sp. | reverse complement strand
GTTCCTCTCCGTGGCGCTGAAAGAGAGCACCTGGCTGGCCTACGCCGCGCTGGTGGGCTGCGGGTTCTTCCTGCAATCCGCAGCGGGCGTGTTCTGGACCATCCCGGCGCGTCTGTTTAGCGCAGAGATGGCGGGCGGCGCGCGCGGCGTAATCAACGCTCTGGGCAATCTCGGCGGGTTCTGCGGCCCGTATGCGGTGGGTGTGCTGATCACCCTGTACAGCAAAGACGCGGGCGTTTACTGCCTGGCGGTGTCGCTGGCGCTGGCGTCGCTGCTGGCCCTGCTGTTGCCGGCGAAATGCGATGCCGGGGCAGAGCATAACCCCACGGTGAACCCGCACAAGCGTGCGGCCTGATGCCCTCACCCCAGCCCTCTCCCACGGGGAGAGGGAGAAAACCGAACCGTAGGCCGGGTAAGCGAAGCGCCACCCGGCGAATAAGTGAGATGAAGATGAGTGAAAAAGCGCCCTTCTGGCTGGGTATCGATTGTGGCGGTACTTATCTGAAAGCCGGTTTATACGACAGCCAGGGCAAGGAAATCTGTATCGAGCGCCGCTCGGTTGCCACGCTCAGCCCGCGCGCTGGCTACGCCGAGCGGGACATGCACCAGCTCTGGCAGCACTGCCACGCAACCGTCGCCGCGCTGCTCAAGCACTCAGGCGTAGCCGGCGAACAGATCAAAGGCGTCGGCATTTCGGCTCAAGGCAAAGGTCTGTTTCTACTCGATAAACAGGATCGCCCTCTGGGCAAGGCGATGCTCTCTTCCGACCGCCGGGCGCTGGAGATAGTGCAGCGCTGGCAGCAGGACGGCATTCCCGAAAAGCTCTATCCGCATACCCGCCAGACCCTGTGGACAGGGCATCCGGCCTCGCTCCTGCGGTGGGTGAAAGAGAACGAGCCGCAGCGGTATCAGCAGATTGGCAGCGTGATGATGGCGCACGACTACCTGCGCTGGTGTCTCACCGGCGTAAAAAACTGCGAAGAGAGCAACATCTCGGAATCAAACCTCTACAACATGACTACCGGGCAGTACGACCCGCAGCTCACGCGCTGGCTCGGTATCAGCGACATTGACGGCGCCCTGCCGCCGGTTGTCGGGTCAGCAGAAATTTGCGGGGAAATCACCGCTCAGGCCGCCGCGCTGACCGGTCTTGCGGCGGGTACGCCCGTCGTTGGTGGGCTGTTTGACGTGGTTTCCACCGCGATCTGCGCCGGGCTTCACGACGAACACACGCTGAATGCCGTCATGGGCACCTGGGCCGTCACCAGCGGGATCGCCCATGCGCTGCGCGACAGCGAGCCGTTCCCCTACGTGTATGGCCGCTACGTCCACCCGCATCAGTACATCGTTCACGAAGCCAGCCCGACCTCTTCCGGCAACCTGGAGTGGCTCACCGCCCAGTGGGGCGACATCTCATTCGATGAAATCAACCGCGCGGTATCCGGCCTGCCGAAAGCGGAGAGCGATCTGCTCTTCTTGCCGTTCCTGTACGGCAGCAACGCCGGACTGGAGATGACCAGCGGCTTCTACGGCATGCAGGCGCTGCACACCCGCGCGCATCTGCTGCAGGCCGTGTACGAGGGCGTGGTGTTCAGCCATATGACCCACCTCAACCGCATGCTCGAGCGCTTTCCCCAGGTGCAGACGCTGCGCGTGACGGGCGGCCCGGCCCATTCTGAGGTGTGGATGCAAATGCTCGCCGACGTCAGCGGCCTGGCGATTGAGCTCCCGCAGGTGGAGGAGACCGGCTGCTCCGGCGCGGCGCTGGCAGCGCTGGTGGGCACCGGTGTTTACCCGAATTTTCACGCCGCGCAGCGCGCCCTGAAACACGACATCCGGATGCTCGAACCGGACATGCGCGCCCATGCCGCCTACCGCCGCAAATATCACCGTTACCAGCTACTGATTTCAGCACTGCAGGGCTATCACGCCCGCGTTAAGGAGAACGATCTATGAGCCGACCATTACTGCAGCTGGCGCTCGACCACACCTCGCTTCAGGCCGCGCAGCGCGACGTCGCGACGCTTTCAGACTGCGTCGATATCGTCGAAGCCGGCACCATTCTGTGCCTGGCCGAAGGGCTAAACGCCGTGCGCGCCCTGCGCGAACAGTGCCCGGATAAAATCATCGTGGCGGACTGGAAAGTCGCCGACGCCGGGGAAACGCTGGCGCAGCAGGCTTTCGGCGCAGGGGCGAACTGGATGACCATCATCTGCGCCGCCCCGCTGGCCACCGTTGAACGAGGCCACGAGGTCGCACTGCGCTGCGGCGGGGAAATCCAGATGGAGCTGTTCGGCAGCTGGACGCTGGACGACGCGCGCGCGTGGCATCGCGTCGGCGTAAAGCAGGCGATCTACCACCGCGGGCGCGACGCGCAGGCCAGCGGCCAGCAGTGGGGCGACGCGGATCTTGCGAAAATGAAGGCGCTGTCCGATATCGGCCTGCAGCTCTCGATCACCGGCGGTATCACCCCCGCCGACCTGCCGCTGTTTAAGCAGATCAACGTCAAAGCCTTTATCGCCGGGCGCGCGCTGGCTGGCGCAGAAAATCCGCCGCAGGTGGCACAGGCGTTCCGTTCGCAAATCCGCGAGATCTGGGGAGAGTAATCATGCGTCAGCATCCGTTAGGCATTTACGAAAAAGCGCTGTCGAAAGATCTCTCCTGGCCGGAACGCCTGGTGCTGGCGAAAAGCTGCGGGTTCGATTTTGTTGAGATGTCCGTCGATGAGACTGACGAACGGCTGTCGCGCCTTGAGTGGAGCACCGCGCAGCGTGCCTCTCTGGTGGAAGCCATGCTGGAAACCGGCGTGGCAATCCCGTCGATGTGTCTCTCCGCCCATCGTCGCTTTCCGTTCGGCAGCCGTGACGAAGCGGTGCGCCAGCGCGCGCGGGAGATCATGACCAAAGCCATCAGGCTGGCGCGCGACTTAGGGATCCGCACCATCCAGCTCGCAGGGTATGACGTTTATTACGAGGAGCATGACGAAGGCACGCAGCGGCGCTTTGCCGAAGGGCTGGCGTGGGCCGTTGAACAGGCCGCTGGCGCACAGGTAATGCTGGCCGTGGAGATCATGGACACCGCGTTTATGAACTCCATCAGCAAGTGGAAAAAGTGGGACGAGATGCTCGCCTCGCCGTGGTTCAGCGTTTACCCGGACGTGGGCAACCTGAGCGCGTGGGGCAACGACGTCACCGCCGAGCTGACGCTGGGCATTGACCGTATCGCCGCGATCCACCTGAAGGATACTCAGCCCGTTACCGCGCAAAGCCCCGGGCAGTTTCGCGACGTGCCGTTTGGCGAGGGCTGCGTCGATTTCGTGGGCGTGTTTAACACGCTGAATCAGTTGAACTATCGCGGCGCATTTCTGATTGAAATGTGGACCGAAAAAGCCAAAGAGCCGGTGCTGGAAATTATCCAGGCGCGCCGCTGGATCGAAGCCCGCATGCAGGAAGGAGGCATGACATGCTAGAACAACGTAAAGCCGAGGTGCTGGCGGCAAATCTGGCGCTGCCCGCCCACCAGCTGGTGACCTTTACCTGGGGCAACGTTAGCGCCGTTGACCGCGAAAGCGGCATGATGGTGATCAAGCCGTCCGGCGTGGAGTATGGCGTCATGACGGCGGAGGATATGGTGGTGGTGAATATCGCCACCGGCGCAGTGGTCGAGGGGAGTAAAAAACCCTCCTCCGATACGCCAACCCACCTCGCGCTGTATCGCCGATACCCGGAGATTGGCGGCATTGTGCATACCCATTCCCGCCACGCCACCATCTGGTCGCAGGCGGGGCAGGATCTCCCCGCGTGGGGCACCACGCACGCGGACTATTTCTACGGGGCCATTCCCTGCACGCGGCCGATGACTGCGGCTGAAATTGAAGGAGAATACGAGTACCAGACGGGGGAGGCGATCGTCAAAACCTTCGAAGAACGCGGTTTAAGCCCGATGCAGATCCCGGCGGTGCTGGTGCACTCGCACGGCCCTTTTACATGGGGCAAAGA
>CAMKZP010000388.1 GCA_946477805.1 uncultured Enterobacter sp. | reverse complement strand
CACCGACAATGCTTCCGGTGCTCTTTTTGGCGTTATCAATGCCGACGGAGGCGCCAAACGGCACGGGCTCGCCATTCGCCCGGGTGAGCGTCATCAGCACGCGCTGCCCGACGTTCGGATCAAAGTCGGCACGCACCACGGCGCCGCGCGTTGGGATAACAGACGTACTGGTCAGCGTCATATCCACGTTGTCCGGCAGCGTTGAGGTATCCAGCGCGATCTGGTTACGGCGGTAGGCGGTGGCGTATGGCACCACGGCGTAGCCGCGCCAGTCGGTTCTCACCCCGGTATTGCTGGAGATGCTGACATCATCCGCGCCTGGGGCTTTCACCAGCACGACGGTTTCACTCAGCGGCTGTGAAAGGGTGACGCCATTTTCATGAACCAGAATCCCGCCCTGCAGGCCATAGTCCATACGGTACTGGCTGCGGTCATAGCTATAACCGGCATTCACCTCGCCGTAGGTACCCTTATAGTCGGCGCTGGCATAGCCGTTCGCGCCCTGCCCCTGCGTGGTATAGCCCTGGCTGATGTTGTAATTCAGGTTGTCATCGCGTAACGCGGTGCCGGTCAGCCCCACGTTATGAGAGGTGTTACCGTTTTTACTGCTGTTAAGGTTGTAAGTCGCGTAGCTGCCCGGCAGCCACTGGCTTAACGGCACGCTGATGTTCATGGCAACAATTTGATCGGTGTAGTAGGTCCGATGGCCATAGCTGTCCATGCCGTTGCGGTTATAGGTGTAGTTAACGCCCCAGGAGATCCCGGACCAGGTGTTGTTATACCCGACGCTCGCTGACTCGCTCGAACGATCGTTATTCCAGTATTCTTCTTTCACCAGGCTCAGGGAGAGCGCGCCGCCCTTCTTCCACAGGTTCTGGCTGAGCGTGAGTTCTGCCCGGCTCTTCTTGTGGTCGCTGTAATAGTTATCTCTGGCGTAACTCTCCAGCGCTTCCTGCAGGGTATAAAAGCCCGACGTCGAATAGCGGTAGCTGGCCAGGCTGAAGTTGGTGCCGGTCTCAACGAAGCTCTTACCGTAGCGCAGACGCCACGACTGCCCGTTCTCTTTCGGAGCGTGATCCTGCTTGGTCCACGCCTGGGTGACGTCCGCAGAAAGTGCGCCTATGCGCCCGAGGTTTTGCCCAATACCGACGGCCACCGACTGGTACTTACTCGCGGCCTGAACGCCGCCATAAACCGTGGCGCCGTGCGACAGGCCATAGATTGCGGTGCCCTGCGTAAAGGGCGTTTTCTCGACGTCATCGTTGTAAGAACGGTACTGGCCGCTGGTGAAACTGTATTTCAGATGACCTTCACGCTGAAGAACCGGCACGGAGGCGAATGGCACCACCAGCGTTCGCTCGGTGCCGTTCGCTTCTTTAATGGTGACGTTAAGATCGCCACTGCCAGCAGTAGGATAAAGGTCAGAAATCGCGAACGGCCCGGCTGGGACGTAGCTTTGATAAATGACGTAACCGTTCTGGCGGATGGTGACCTGCGCGTTACTCTGCGCGATCCCCCTGACGACAGGCGAATAGCCTTTCATGCTGTCCGGCAGCATATCGTCATCCGACGCCAGCTGGACGCCGCGGAAAGGCACGGTATCAAACACTTCCGTCGGGGAGTTGCTGTCACCCAGCGTCAGCTGGCTTCTTAACGCCTGAATGTCACGCTGCAGATAGGTGTTAATCGAATCCCAGCTCTCATTCCCTTTGCTGTCGCGGTTCCACGTCGAATAGTTGCGCAGACGCCAGGCGCCAAGGTTTGCCCCGGAGCGCAGGTTCAGGTAATAGGTGTTGGAATTATTGGTGTCGCTGTTGCGCGCGTCGGTGTTTGCGCCGCTGAAGCTGTAATTTAACAGCAGGGCCGGAATACCCGAATCCCACTTATCCGGTGAAACATAGCCGCGCGCCTGCGAATTCAGGGCGGCCTGAGGAATGCTGAGGTCCAGGCGCTGCTGATCGAAGCGGAAATTGGCGGAGGACTGCGCAATCGCACCGGTAAAATTGGCACATTCATCCGTAGCCTGAATGGCAGGATACATACCGATTTTGACGCCCATGTCACGCAGCAGCTCGCCGCTCAGACACGGCTGAAGGCTTTTTTTCCCCGTCGCATCGGTCGCCAGGCTGAATTTAACGTCCCGGGTATCGACCTCAGTGCCATTAAGATAAATATCGACGCGATAAGTGCCAGGGGCCTGCAGGTCGCCGTCTTCGAAAATGGATAAATCAGCGTTGCCCTGAACAGGGTTGTCGATTTCTAATAAGGCCGGGTTGAAATACTCGGCAGCATTGACCATGCCCGCGCCGCTGATTAACAGCGTCACCTGGCAGGCCACCAGACGCGCAAGACGAGACGGTCTGAACCTGGCCGGTGCATGCATCTTCGTTATTTTGTTCATTTTCCTAATTCCATGTCATCACGCAGTCTGACGCTTGCGTTCATTACGTCCTTATTGGCAGACATAGCAGCCCCCCGACGGCAAAATCAGATACTGCCCGTCAGCACCTTGCTGGTACCGCCGTAATCATTAATAAACTGCCAGGCCAGTGCGCTACCGGAGACGCTGGCGGGCAGCTCAAACGTGGCCGTCGACTGCGGCGCAACCATGCTGGCGCTCTTTACCGCCGTGCCGTTGATCTTGACGTTGAAAAACGTGATGTAGTGCGCCGACGGATTGGTCACCTGGAGCTGATTACCGGTGCGTTTCCAGGTCAGGGTGCTGGCCGCCTCATCAAGCGTGCTTTTGACCCCGGATGGCCGGAAAATGAGTTTGATCCGCGTTTTCACCGCAATTTGCAGCGTGTTTTGTCTCTTCTCTGCGGAAGGAATGGATTTGATGTTCAGCCAAAAAAGCGACTCTTTGGTCTCTGGCAGCTCGCCACCCGCACGGACGACGCGCAAAATGTTCTGCTGATTTCCATCCAGGCGGAATAAAGGAGGGGTAACGATAAACGGGGCTTTAGTAGCCTGTTGGCCGGGTGTGGCATCGCCCGCATCTACCCATGACTGAATTAAGTAAGCATTTTTATCAGGATTACTGATCGTGATGGCCGATTCTTTCTTTGCCCCGTCGTAGATTAACCGCGTACCGCCAACCACAACTCCCGCCTGCACCAACGTGCAGAAGGACATCAGTACTGCTGCCAATGCTGTTGCGCGCCATGTATTCATGGTGTCCCTGTCCTGTTCTAGACATTCAAAAAGACCAGAGGCACTTATCGCCTCTGATCTGATTACGTTCTGTTGAAATTACTGATAAACGACGGTGAACTGAGTCACAGCGTTCGCATCACCCACGGTGACAGCGTCAGTCAGGGAGATGTAGCGCGCGCTGAAGTCCAGGTTGTTAGGACCGGTGCTTACCAGAGGGTAAACAGAGGAGTCTTCGTACAGTGGAACCACTTTGTTCTGGCTGTCAGAGATCTGAACGCCAACGCCTGTAGCAGTGCTGGTACCCGCGGTCAGAGCCAGGATGCTGTTATCGCCTTCAACCTGAGTGCCATCGAAACGTACGGTTGCGCCAGTTACGGTGTCCGGGCAGTTAGTCAGTACCAGGGTGAATTTCTTAGCTGCAGCCAGAGAGCCCGCAGCCGGGAAAGCGGTACGTGCGATGTTGCCCAGGAAAACGTTCTGGTTCTGAGATGCGGTATCGATAGTACATGCAGCATCAGTGATGGTGCCGGTGAAGTTAACAGCGCCGTCAGCCGCGAACGCAGAAGAAGCAACAGCTGAGGAAGCCATCAGAGCAATAGCAAGAAGAGTCTTTTTCACGAGAATAATCCTATAAACCATGAAAAACGAAATGCTTGTTAAGAAGCAATAGAACTAGTTAGAACAAAACCATCTGTCATTCCTTTATTTAGTTCATGAGTTTCCGCCTCAATTAATAAATCGCCGCCCGGTTGTCTTACAAAAGGGAAACGATTCATTTTGAACTAAAGTGACTCCTTTAGTTTTAAAACCTAAATGAAAACAGTTTTACAGAATAAAACACTATAT
>CAMKZP010000387.1 GCA_946477805.1 uncultured Enterobacter sp. | reverse complement strand
CCCATACCACCACGTCGCCGTGCTCCAGCATCAGGCGCCTGAGCGGGTCGTTGCGCTTTAGCCCGCCAAACTGAAAGACGGCGGGCAGCCCGAGGGAGACGGAAACGATCGGCGCGCGCAGATCCGGCTCGTCCTTATCCTGGTGCAAAGAGAGTTTTGCCCCCGCGGCATAGCGGTTTATCAGGCAGGCATCCGGCACGAAATCGGCATAACCTGCTGCAACGGCCGCGTCGTGACAGAGCGTCTGAAACGCCTCGGGCATTGGCGGCCACGGGCTGTCGGTCTGAGGATCGTGACGGGCGTAGACATAGCCCCGCTCGTTTGTCGCCCAGCCGAGCTGGCCGCAGTTGGTCATCGCCACTGACATGGTATAGCCGCCCGGCGTCACCATATGGCGAAACGGTGAACGTGCCGCCACGCGGTCGACCCCCTCGAAAAGGGCGAGCGCGCGTGAAAGCGCGAAGCGGCGCAGGATCACCGCCCCCGGCGCCAGCGGTTCCTGCCAGGGTTCGGCATCCGCAAAAAGATCGAGCATCATCCCTCCTGGTTTTGCCTTTCACGTTTTAAAAGCCGCGCCTTGAGCGCGGTTCCCCAGCGATAGCCTGAGAGCGCGCCGTCGTTACGCACCACGCGGTGACAGGGGATAACGATCGCCAGCCTGTTAGCCGCACAGGCGCCCGCCACGGCGCGAACGGCGTTCGGTTTGCCAATGGCATTTGCGACCTGCTGATAGCTGGCCGTTTCACCGCAGGGGATGGCGCGCAGGGCCTGCCAAACCTGCTGCTGAAACGCCGTCCCACGAATATCTAAGGGTAGCGACAGCGGCATAGCCCGGCTGTCGATACTGGCCATAACCTGATGGATACGCTGCGCAAACGCGCCTTCGAGCGGCTCGCGCGCTGCCCGCGGAAAGAGCGTCAGCAGCTCTTCGGTGAGCGTTCTGTCGTCGTCACCTAAGAGTATGGCGCAGATCCCGCGCTCGCTCTCGCCCACCAGGCAACGGCCTAACGAACAGCTCTCGATGGCATAACGCACCGCGGCATCCCCTTTCCGGTACTGCTTCGCCGTCATACCCAGCGCATCATCGGCTTTGCGGTAATAGCTGCTGCTGTCCGGGAACCCCGCGGCCAGCACGGCATCGGTGATGTTGTCACCCTGCGCCAGCGCGTTGCGCAGGCGTTGCCCGCGCGCGGCCTGCTGCCAGGCTTTGGGCGTCATCCCGGTCACGGATTTAAACAGGCGGTGGAAATGGAAGGGGCTCATCGCGACCTGCTGCGCCAGCGCCTCGAGCGTCAGGGCGGCGTCGTGCTCCAGAAGCCGACAAGCCTGCTCAACCTTCGCAAGCCGCTGCTGCCGTGGGTCGCTGACGTCCGGCCTGCAGCGTTTGCAGGGACGATACCCGTCCTGCACGGCACGGTCGGCGTCAGGATAAAAGCGAACGTTTTTACGCAGCGCGCGGCGGACGCGGCACGACGGCCGGCAGAAAATGCCGGTCGTCTGCACGGCGAAGACAAACTGATTATCCGCGCGGGCGTCGCGGGCCTGCACGGCCTGCCAGCGTTCCTCATCGGTCATAAAGGTGGGTGTTTTCATCATCGGCTCCTCTTACAAGCATACTCATAGCTTGCCCGAGCGCCACAGGACAAAAACCCGCAACCTTGCTTTTTAATTTTTTTCGCTCACCAGGAAGCTGTTGAACTGCGGCGAGCTCCAGGTTTTAAACCCGTCGCCCTCTTTGACGATCATATACACCGCCAGCTCTTCCTGGCGCACGACCTCTTTCGCCTTTTCCGGGCCCAGCACCATCAGCCCGGTATCCCAGGCGTCGGCCTCCAGCGCCGTCGGCGCGATCACCGTCACGGAAACGAGATTGTGCGCGATCGGATAACCGGTTTGCGGATCGATAACGTGCGAAATACGCTTGCCGTCGAGCTCATAGTAGTTGCGATAGCTCCCGGAGGTGCTGATGCCGTGGCCGTTGATGTCCACGATCGCCTGCACCGCATTTTGTCGATCGGTTGGCTTCTGGATGGCGACTCGCCAGGGTTTACCGCTGGCGTTCATGCCCCGGCTGACGAGCGCTCCGCCTACGGAAACCAGGTAACGGGAGATCCCTTCCTGGGCCATCAGCGCCGCGAGGCGATCCGCCGCATACCCCTCCCCCACGGTGGAGAGATCGACAAACAGATCGGGAATATCCTTCTGCAGATACTGCTGGCCGTACTGATTGATCACCGTCAGGTGCTGCAGCCCGGTGCGGGCGCGGGCGTCATCAATGGCCGCCCGATCGGGCGTCGATACGGGCTGTTTGTCCGGGCCAAATCCCCAAAGATTGACCAGCGGCCCGACGGTCACGTCCATCGCGCCGTTGGTTTTATGGCCGACGCGCAGGGATTCCGTCACGATGTCGGCCATCGCTTCGCTCACCGGCCAGAGGGAGGTGCTTTTTGAGAGGTTAAAGCGCATCAGCGCCGAGTCGTTTTTGTAGGTTGAAAGCAGCTGGTCGTCGGCATCCAGCTGCAGCTGAATTTTGCTGCGAAGGTCTTCCGCACGCGCGCTGTCGAGGTTCATCACGCTGACGCGCCAGAACGTGCCCATGGTCTTGCCTTCCAGCACCGTCGCCGCGGGCGCGTCGGTCTTAGTGGCGGGCACGGACGTGTCGCATGCCGTCAGGAAAAAAAGGGTAGCCAGAACGCTGGCGCGTAAAAAAGTCATCTTTATTCGCTATTATCCTCAAGCCGGGCGGCAAGAGTACACCAAAAAGGGGCGTTTGTAAGATCCTAAAACAGGCATGAAAAAGGGGCCAATTGGCCCCTTAACTACACCGTTAAGCGATTAGAACTGGTAAACCAGACCCAGCGCAACGATGTCATCAGTGCTGATGCCAGCCTGACGGGTGAACTCTTTGTCATCCAGCAGGTTGATTTTGTAGTCAACGTAGGTAGACATGTTTTTGTTGAAGTAGTAGGTCGCGCCCACGTCAACATATTTCAGGATATCCTGATCGCCGTAACCTTCGATGTCTTTACCTTTGGACTGCAGGTAAGCCACGGATGGACGCAGGCCGAAGTCGAACTGGTACTGAGCAACCACTTCAAAGTTTTGCGCTTTGTTCGCAAAACCGTAGATGTCGCTGGTGCTCTGAGAGTTACCGAAACGGGTTGCGTTATAGGTCTGAGAGTACTGCGCGGCCAGGTAAACGTTGTTGGCGTCATATTTCAGACCACCGGAGTACACTTCTGCGCGATCGCCATCGCCCAGCGCTGCAGAGTTGTTCTGATCGTAAGTGCGTTTGGAGGAGGACATCGCACCGCCGACGCTGAAGCCTTCACCCAGGTTATAGGTCAGAGACGCACCGTAGCCGTCACCGTTCTGTTTCAGGGTGCTGCGGCCCGTGCTGTTTTCACCGCTTACGCTGCCGTTTTTACCCTGGTACTGCAGAGCAAAGTTCAGACCGTCTACCAGACCGAAGAAGTCCTGGTTACGGTAAGTTGCTACGCCGTTAGCACGGGACTGCAGGAAGTTGTCCGAACCGTAGGTGTCGCCGCCAAATTCTGGCAGAACGTCGGTCCATGAGGTTACGTCGTAGATGACGCCGTAGTTACGACCGTAGTCGAAAGAACCCGCGTCAGCAAATTTCAGACCCGCGAACGCGACACGCGTCCAGGACTGGTTGCTGCTGCTTTCGGTGTCATTGGCCTGAACGTTGTATTCCCACTGACCATAGCCGGTCAGCTGATCGTTAACCTGGGTTTCGCCTTTAAAGCCAAGACGCACGTAGGTCTGGTCGCCATCAACGCTGTCGTCATCGGAGAAATAGTGCAGACCATCAACTTTGCCGTACAGATCTAATTTGTTGCCGTCTTTGTTATAAATTTCAGCCGCATTCGCTGCGCCCGCTACCAGCAGAGCTGGTACCAGGAGGGACAGTACTTTAACTTTCATTTTATTAACCCTCTGTTATATGCCTTATTATTACCACTGCTTACTGATCAACCCTCTTAACC
>CAMKZP010000386.1 GCA_946477805.1 uncultured Enterobacter sp. | reverse complement strand
CGTCTGCACAATATGCCGGTCGTAACAATTGAAGATCTGGTTGAATACCGCCAGGCGCACGAGCGCAAAGCCAGCTGAAACAGCTGATGTGAAAAAGCCGGGGAAACCCGGCTTTTTTGTCTCTAGTGATAGTTGATTTTAAACAGCACTACCGTTTCAAAAGGGCCGGGCTGGATCGCTTTTCCCTCTACGGGCGACAGCTCTGCGGTATAGGTTTGTTCATACTGCAGGGTGCTTCCGGTAAAATCGGCGTACTCTTCGTAATGATTGAAAGCGTAGGGCTGAGTGCCGTTGAGGATCCGCAGTTTGAGGCCATTACCTATCATCAGCGCGGTATCGTCAGCGTTAAGTAATTCAGTGGTATAAAACGACGAGTCCATTTTAAACCCATCCGAACACTGGGCATCCTGCGCTTTCGTTGTTTTTATGGAAAAGGTACGCCTACGCGTCTGCTGAGAGACGATATCGCGTGCGTTAAAGGTGCCGAAGTCGATCTCCTGGTTCTCAGGCAAAATGCTGAACGTCGCCCCGCAGTCGAGTACGGTAATATTTTGCAGGCCGTTGATGTGATATTTGAGGTTTTTCGCGCTAGCCATCTGGTTAATTCCCCCCTTTCCATCAAACTGCACCACAATATAATCCCCCAGCGAGCTGACATAGCCGTGGGGCGGCATGGCCTTAATTTTCACGAACAGACGCAGTCGCGCGACGAACGTGCGCGTAGTGTGAATATCGTCTGCATTACCGGAGCAGACAAGTTTCTCCCAGCCTTTCTGACGAATTTGCTCCGGGGTGTACATAGCCATGTTGTTGTTATCCAGGCAATGACGGGTATCCACGCCGCTGGGCTGGCCCGTGGCGGCGTAATCCATCCCTTCATAGGTTACGCCCAGCTCATAATAAGGGTCGGTTGCGGCAGGGTAAGGGTTCACCCAGGCAAAGATGTTTTCCGGCTCATAGCCGCTGGCGACGTTATGGTTGCAGGTCACGGGAATTTTGATGTCGTCAGATTCCCAGATTTTTTGACCCGTACGGGAATTACCGGGAATGGCAAAAGGGAGGATAGTTTTCGTCTCCTCGACCGGCCCGCCCGAGGCGCCAAGATAGCAGTCCAGCGCCAGCGCCGCTTTCATCGGCAGCGTTGACAGCAGGATCAAAAACATAAGGTTAACGAGCGTTCGCATCTTTTTCGATCTTCCGTTGGGTGAGGTTGCAGGGAGCTGTTCCTGAACACTGAACGTCGATCTTTTTCAGCGCGCCGTAATCGTCAATGTAGCCGACGCTGTAATAGCCGCCGTGATAGTCACCGGTAGAGGTTTTGGCCGTCGCAAACGGAGCAATCATCAGGCTGTCAAAGCCCGGCAGCATGGTTTTTGCATTCTTGCTGAGCCACGCCAGAGTGATGTAATACGGCGTCGGGTTACGGACCATCAGCCCGTTCGCGGTGGCTGAAATCTCCATGTGCATCTCAGCCAGCTCGCCTGGCCGTTTGGCTATCGCTTTAGGCCGCCAGAACAGCTTGATTCTGCTCTGCATCGCCACCTGCATGACGCTTCGATTGTCTCCCGCATCGGCACTTTTCGGCGGGATTTCCCGCAGGTTGAAGTAAAACAGCGATTCCCGATCTTTCGGTAGCTGGCCAGTGGCGGCTTGCTTAACGATTCTGACCTGAGACGCGGAGCCCGCTTCGATGCGCTGAACGGGTGGAAGCGCCATAAAATGCGCGTCCTCTTTGCGCCCGTTTTCATCTTCGATCCATGAAAGCGCCAGGTAAGGCAGCGCCTTGCTCTGGTTATCCACCTTCAGGCTGCTGGCTTTGTCGCTTTCAGGAAAGACAATGCGCGTGCGGTCCAGGTTTATAGCCGCGTGAGCGGTCAACGCCGTGGCGAGCAGCGTCAGGCAGAGGCTTTTTGGGAGAGTTAATTTCATCATGGTTTCTTACTGGCATGGCAGTATTAACTGCGTGCTGTTTTCAAGGTGTGAAGGTAACGAGAAGCGGCACTGTTGATGCTCACCCCAGGTTACGCGGAACTGTTGTTCTGGCTCGACGGCCCCCAGCCAGACGTGGCCATCATCAGCGACCATCCCAATCTGCCGGTCGTTCTCCAGCAGGCTGACAACCGCACCGAGCGGCGGCACACCTGATGAGGTACGCAAAATGCCCGCGATATCCTGCCCTGCCCGAGTGGCAATTTGACGGAATCCGATGGCGCCCTCCGTCCAGGTAGAGGTGACGACGCGGCTGTCCACGTCTACGCCATCAGGCAGGTTATCCATGTCTATCTGCACGCTGGCAGGGGTATAGCTGGAGAACGCGGGTAAAACACCAATGCCAAACCGGTTGGTTTCATCCCGCGACGCGTTCAGCGGAATATTCCCCACGCCGTCGGTGCTGACCATCACTCGCGGCTCGTTACCGTAGCTGCGGCGGTGCAGCGCAGCGCCTTTTGCCGTTGACGTGAACGAGCCGTTCCAGCTGGCGCTCAGGGAATTATATTCATCCGCCTTATAGCTCCCGGAGAGGTTAAGATCGCCGAAGGCGGAATAGTGCTGGTAATTGCCGCTGAACTGCGCGCCTGAGTCTGGTTTTTCACTTTCCATACCCGCCGAAACGCCCCATGTATTGTTGCGGTCTGACGTGTCGTACCAGGAGAGATTCTGCGTCACCGTGTTGCTGTCGTGAAGGTCGTAATTGAGGCGATGATCGGGGTCCAGCGGTACGCTCAGAGAGAGATAAAACTGCGTATCGTCGTCCTCATCTTCGTAATGCGTTCTGCTCCAGGACAGGGTGACGCCAAGGTTTTTCCAGCGCCCCATGTCGAAGTTATACCCTGCGGTGACGCTGCCCGTGGTAGATGGCGAATCATTCCACCAGGTCTGGCGCAACATATTCACATACAGGTTCAGCGACAGCGCTGAAATGTACTGGCTTGCCGTGACGCTCAGCGTCTGTTTTTCAGACTGGCGGTCACCGTCGTCGTCGTCCAGAAAACGGGCATAGCTCAGGAACTGCGGATCCGAATAGCGGTAGCTGGCGAGCGTAAGCTGGCTGCCGGTGGTATCGAAACGCTTGCTGTAGTTAAAGCGGTAGCTGTACCCCGTCCGGCTGTTCTGGTTGGGAAGCTGGCTGGTCGCCTGAGTGACGTCGAAGGAGAGCGCGCCGAGATGCTCCATATTTTGGCCTATCCCCGCGGCGATTGACCGGTAACGATCGCTATCGGCGAGCGTGCCGCCATAAAGTGAGGTTTGAGAGAGCATCCCCCAGGAGAATTCGCCACTCATAAACGCAGAGTCTTCAACGTCATGAGAGGCATCCCTGCGGGCTTTGCCGCCCGCGAGCTTGTAGCGAACCTGCCCCTTACGCGTCAGGAAGGGCACCGATTCGGCAGAGACCTGAAAGGTGCTAACGCGCCCGTCCTCTTCCGTTACGTTGACGTCCAGCGTGCCCTGCACAGACTGGTTGAGATCCTGAATAACAAACGGCCCCGGCGGGACTTTGCTTTGATAAATAATACGACCGGCAAGGCTGACCGTCACCGTCGCGTTGGTCTTCGCAATCCCGGTGATTTGAGGGGCATAGCCACGTAGCGCCCACGGCAGCATGCGCTCATCGCTAATCACGGAAGCGCCGGTATAGGTAAAGGCATCAAAAATAGCGGACTGGAAATCCGTCTCACCCAGCGTAAGCCTGGCGCCCAGTGAGGAGAGGGGGCGGAACATATAGACGCGCGAAAAACGGCCATCGTGATCCGAGCCAGCATCAGTGCGCGTGAGCGAATACTGATAATCGCTGCGCAGCCGCCACGCGCCCAGATTCGCCCCGGCCGTGCCGTACGTATTGGCGTTGTCACTGCGGCTGCCGTCGTTTGGCTGGTAATGGCTGGCAAACAGGTTGTAGTCCAGCAGAACGCCGGGTACGCCATTATCCCAGGTTGAGGGCGGCATCCAGTCTGTGGCGCGGTAGGTTAGCCATGCCTGCGGGATTGCGACGTTGAGCGTCTGGCTGGATTGATCGAAGG
>CAMKZP010000385.1 GCA_946477805.1 uncultured Enterobacter sp. | reverse complement strand
CCCACAGCGAGCATGTCGTGATAAACGGGCAAAACTTCCTGATGGAAATCACGCCCGTCTATCTGAAAGGGGAGAATAACGCCCGCGTGCTGACCGGCGCGGTGATCATGCTCCGCTCAACCGTGCGGATGGGCCGCCAGCTGCAAAACCTCTCCAGCCAGGACGTGGGGGCGTTTAGCCAGATTATTGCCGTCAGCCCGAAGATGCGCCATGTGGTCGATCAGGCGCGCAAGCTGGCCAACCTGACCGCGCCGCTGCTGATTACCGGTGATACCGGAACAGGCAAGGATTTACTGGCTCACGCCGTCCACCTGGCCAGCCCGCGCGCGGCCAAGCCCTATCTGGCGCTGAACTGTGCGTCCATCCCCGAAGATGCGGTTGAGAGCGAACTGTTCGGCCACGCGCCGGAAGGGAAAAAAGGGTTCTTCGAGCAGGCGACAGGCGGCTCGGTTCTGCTGGACGAGATCGGCGAGATGTCGCCGCGCATGCAGGCCAAGCTGTTACGTTTTCTGAACGACGGAACCTTCCGTCGCGTCGGCGAAGATCATGAAGTGCACGTGGACGTGCGCGTGATCTGCGCCACCCAGAAAAACCTGGTCGAGCTGGTACAGAAAGGGGTATTCCGCGAAGATCTCTATTATCGCCTGAACGTGCTGACGCTCAATATTCCCCCGCTGCGCGATTGTCCTCAGGACATCATGCCGCTGACGGAGCTGTTTGTGGCCCGCTTTGCCGATGAACAAGGGGTACCGCGTCCGAAGCTCTCTGCGGATTTGGGAACCGTGCTGACGCGCTATAGCTGGCCGGGCAACGTTCGCCAGCTTAAGAACGCCGTTTATCGCGCGCTGACCCAGCTGGAAGGGTACGAGCTGCGACCGCAGGATATTTTATTGCCGGATCAGGATGCCGGAACGGTGTCGGTGGGCGAAGAGGCGATGGAAGGCTCGCTGGATGATATCACCAGCCGCTTCGAACGTTCTGTTCTGACCCAGCTGTACCGTAGCTATCCGAGCACCCGCAAGCTGGCAAAACGCCTGGGCGTATCGCATACCGCCATTGCGAATAAGCTACGTGAATATGGGCTGAACCAGAAGAAGGGTGACGACTAAAACAAAAAAGCCTCTTTGCAGAGGCTTTTTTTTACGATTACGCTTTCAGCACGTCCAGCGCCGCGGTGTAATCCGGTTCGGTGGTGATTTCGTTGACCAGCTCGCTGAAGACGACGTTGTCGTTCTCATCGATAACCAGCACGGCACGCGCGGCCAGGCCTTTCAGCGCGCCTTCGGAGATGCCAACGCCGTATTTCTCAAGGAAATCCGGGCTGCGCAGGGTAGAAAGAGTGATAACGTTGCTCAGGCCTTCTGCTCCGCAGAAGCGAGACTGGGCAAACGGCAGGTCAGCAGAAATGCACAGCACCACGGTGTTGTCCACTTCGGTTGCCAGCTGGTTGAATTTACGCACGGATGCAGCACAAACGCCGGTATCGATGCTTGGGAAAATGTTCAGGACTTTACGCTTGCCGGCAAACTGGCTCAGCGTGACGTCGGACAGATCTTTAGCCACCAGAGTGAACGGCTGTGCTTTGCTACCAGACTGAGGAATGGAACCTGCAACAGCAACCGGGTTGCCCTGGAAATGAACGAGTTGTGACATAGATATCTTCCTGTTTACATATAGTTAACGTCGTGGCTAGTGTATGTCATCCAGAGATAACACGGCAAACCAATTTTTACGCCTGACCGGGCTGCAAGGAGTCAGTGATGAGAAGCGTTAAGGTCTATGAAGAAGCCTGGCCACTGCATACCCCGTTCGTGATTTCTCGCGGCAGCCGCAGCGAAGCCTGCGTCGTGGTGGTCGAAATAGAAGAAGAGGGCGTGAAGGGGACCGGCGAGTGCACGCCCTATCCGCGCTACGGCGAGAGCCTGGCCTCGGTCCTGGCACAGATTATGACGCTGGTGCCCGACCTGCAAACGGGGCTCACGCGCGAGGCGCTGCAGGAGCGCCTGCCTGCCGGTGCGGCGCGCAACGCGATTGACTGCGCCCTCTGGAGCCTGGAAGCGGCCCGGCAGCAAAAATCCCTGGCCGTACTGCTGGACGTCACGCTGCCCGCCGCGGTGACCACTGCACAAACGGTGGTGATTGGCGAGCCGGAGCAGATGGCGAGCAGCGCCAAAGCGCTGTATGACGCCGGAGCGAGGCTGCTAAAAGTGAAGCTCGACGATCGCCTGATTAGCGAGCGGATGGTCGCCATTCGTTCAGCGGTGCCGGAAGCCACGCTGATTGTCGATGCCAATGAATCCTGGCATAGCGAAGGGCTGGCCGCGCGCTGCCAGCTGCTTGCAGATTTGAAGGTTGCCATGCTTGAGCAGCCTCTGCCCGCGCAGGACGATGCGGCGTTGAGCAATTTTATCCACCCCCTCCCGATCTGTGCCGATGAAAGCTGTCACACCCGCGACGGTCTTGAGGCGCTTAAGGGCCGCTACGAGATGGTCAACATCAAGCTCGACAAAACGGGAGGCTTAACCGAAGCGCTGGCCCTGGCGAAAGAGGCGCAGACGCAGGGGTTTACCTTAATGCTCGGGTGCATGCTCTGCACGTCGAGGGCAATTGGAGCGGCATTACCGCTGGCAAACCAGGTCCGTTTTGCCGATCTTGACGGCCCTACGTGGCTGGCGGTAGATGTTTCACCGGCGCTCAACTTTACCACGGGCGTGCTTCACCTCTGAGGCTCCCAGCGCAGAAGGTCCGCCATCGGCTTGAGGTATTTTTCACTCGCCTCATCCGAGGAGACCGGCGGGAATTCTGCGGTAATGCAGTGCAGCCCCAGATCGCTGCACCAGCTGCCAAAGGAGCCGGGCGTTTCATAGCCCACGCTGGTCACGAGGGGGAGGCTAAACGCCTCTGACAGCCACTGCCCCAGCGGCGTATGTCGAGGATCTTCAATGCAGGCCAGCGGGTCGTGAAACGAGACGACCCAGGCGGGGTGGATCTTGTGAATAAGCTGGCACAGCGCCTGCGTTTCAGGCTCCGAGCCGGGCTTTTCTCCCGTCAGTAAGACCACGTCACGCTCCTCGGCGGCGCTGTTCCAGCGGTATACGGTTTCACCGGCGCGCCAGTTTGCCGCCGGGAAATTACGGTTTAAGTCGATCCCCCTCGCATTGGCGCGCAGCCCAAGCTGACAGCCGTCCGGGTTTACCGTCAGAATGACGTGGTGACGCCGTAATTCCGGGCTCAGCGTACGCAGCGCGCAGGAGAGCGTCACGATAGAGGAATTCTCGTCCCCGTGCGTGCCGGCAATGATCAAGCCGCTGTTGCGATCGGCTTCCGGGGCCGGGAACCAGATGAGCGACGCGCCAAAAAATGAACGGCCATACTGTTCGGCCCCTGGCGGAAAGGCGCCACGTTCCGCTCGTGGTCGGGTGATTGCCATATGAAATCCTGATGAAGAAGTCTCTACTGGCAGTGTTGTGCAAAACCCGCGCTTTATCAAATAGTTTCCGCGCAGGCACAAAATTGCCGGACATCAACTTTCCCGGTGAAGGTGTTTGCATTTCTCCGTGTCGAAACAAATAATTACGCAACTGTTCGTTACCTGAATTCATAAAAGGGGATCGTATGAAGCATCCTGTTTCGCGTCTGTGCACTGCGCTGTGGCTGTGCGGACTCTCTTCACTCTCTTATGCTGCGGATGTGCCCCAGGGCACGGTGCTGGCGCAAAAGCAGGAACTCGTCCGCCACATTAAGGATGAACCCGCTTCACTGGATCCTGCAAAAGCCGTGGGGCTGCCGGAAATTCAGGTGATCCGTGACCTGTATGAAGGGCTGGTCAACCAGAACGAAAAAGGGGAGTTAACCCCCGGCGTGGCGACGCGCTGGCAAAGCAACGATAACCGCGTCTGGACGTTTACGCTTCGCGACAACGCTAAGTGGTCCGACGGAACGCCGGTCACGGCGCAGGATTTTGTCTACAGCTGGCAGCGGCTGGTGGATCCAAAAACCACCTCTCCGTTTGCCTGGTTT
>CAMKZP010000384.1 GCA_946477805.1 uncultured Enterobacter sp. | reverse complement strand
CACTTCGGCAACCGCCGGGGCTGACGTACCAGCGCAATGGTATGTTAACCATTGCGCTGGTACGTCAGCCCCGGCGGTTGCCGAAGTGGGTGCTGCCGGTGCTGGATGCCGTCGGCCTGGCGGTGTTTGTGGGTATTGGGGTGAACAAAGCCTTCAACGCGGGGACCGGCCCGATGGTGGCAATCTGCATGGGCGTGCTGACCGGCGTCGGCGGCGGGATCATCCGTGACATTCTGGCACGCGAGGTGCCGATGATCCTGCGCACCGAAATCTATGCCACGGCCTGTATCGTTGGCGGGATTGTCCACGCCACGGCGTACTACACTTTTGCGGTCCCGCTGGAGAATGCCGCGATGCTGGGGATGGTCGTCACGCTGGGGATCCGTTTAGCGGCGATACGCTGGCACCTGAAGCTGCCCACGTTTGCGCTGGATGAAAACGGAAGGTAAAAGCAAAACGGTAACCCAAGGTTACCGTTTTTAGTGTTTTCTCCCTCTCCCCGTGGGAGAGGGCCGGGGTGAGGGCAACAGCCCGCAGCCTTCTTAGATACTAAACGAAGAACCACACCCGCAGGTGCTTGTCGCGTTCGGGTTGGTCACCACAAAGCGCGAACCTTCCAGACCTTCGGTGTAGTCAACCGCACCGCCCACCAGATATTGCAGGCTCATCGGGTCAACCACCAGCGCAACGCCCTGCTTCTCGATGGTCATATCCCCATCGTTGACCTGGTCGTCAAAGGTAAAACCATACTGGAAGCCGCTGCAGCCACCACCGGTAATATAAACACGCAGCTTCAGGTCCGGATTGTCTTCGTCGGCAATCAGGACTTTCACTTTTTTGGCTGCTGCTTCGGTAAATTCGAGCGGCACTGCTACTACGTCATCACTCATTTTATGCTCCCATGAATACTGCTTACTGCAATTGGGTAAAAATCACCCAATTCTTTTTTTCATTATCTAATACCCTGGTAATTCATTCAAGTATTCTGCGACGCGGCCTGTTCAGCCTCCTGCTTCGCCAGGGTGCGGGCAAGAAGGGTGGAGTATAGCGGTTTTCCACCCAGGAATTGGGCTAATAGTGTCGCGCCGAGACAGGTAATGATCATTGGCAAAATGAGCTGATAATTGTCGGTCATCTCCAGAACCAGCACAATCCCGGTCAGCGGTGCGCGCAGGGACGCGGCCAGAAGCGCCCCCATTCCGGCAATGGCGAAGGTACCCGCATCAAGATTATAGGCCGGGAAGCCCGCCTCTGCGGCCATTCCAAATGCCGTTCCCAGCAGGGTACCGAGCGCCAGCATCGGCGCGAAAATGCCGCCCGGCGCGCCGGAAGAGAAGCAAAGCACCGTGGTGATCACCCGCGAAATAAACAGGAACAGCAGCAGGCCAACGCTAAAATTGCCCGCCGCCGCGATGGGGATCAGCCCGAAGCCGCCGCCTGTCGCGTTCGGTTCAATCAGGCCGATGATGCCGCACATTCCCCCCAGCAGGCCGCCCACCAGCACCCATCTGGTTGTATTCCCGCCATGAATACGCTGGAACATATCCTGAGCACGTAAGATGAAGGTATTAAACAGCGGGCCCACAACGCCAAAAACCATGCCGAGGATCAGATACAGCCACAGGGTATTCACCGGCGCATTGGTGAGTTTGCCCACCTCAATGACCGCCCCTTCGCCGTTGAAAAGGCGAAAAACGATGCTCGACATGATTACGCCGGTAAACACCGCTTTAATGGAGATCAGGTTGTAGCGAAACTGCGCGCGCATCTCTTCGATGATAAAGAGGATCCCCGCCAGCGGCGCGTTAAACGCGGCGGACAGCCCCGCCGCCGCGCCGGTTGCCAGCAGCGTGTGGCGCGCTTCGGCGCTGCGCATACGGAAAAGATCGCCCACCATGCGCCCGACGTTCCCGCCAAGCTGAACCGTTGGCCCCTCTCGCCCCAGCACCATTCCCGCTCCGAGCGTGCCCATGCCGCCGATGAATTTCACCGGGATCACCCGCCACCAGCGAACCGGGCGCAGCTCTTCAAGCGCCCCTTCAATTTCCGGGATGCCCGAACCGCCGGCCTCCGGCGCAAATTTGCGTACCAGAAAATAGCCCACCATCGCAAACAGCGCGGACAGGCCAAACGCCCATACCCAGACCCATCCTCCACTCTGCGCAAACCCGGCAATCGTACCGATGCGCCAGTTGATCGCGGCGTTGACCGCTTTTTCAAAGGCGACGCCGACCAGCCCGGCCAGGGTGCCGACAACGGCGGCAGCCAGCAGGATCGCCAGCGGCGTTTTATCGCGATTGAGCAGCCGACGGATACTGATGCGGTGACGCGCTCGCGCAAACTGTTGTTCTTCAAATGAGGGAGATTGTGCTTTCATTGCCTGTTCTTTTTTCGTCATACAAATCGCCGCAGGGATTTTATCAGAGACCGCCTGCCCGTCTCCTGAAAAATCCTTAACATTTGTTTATGCATTAGTGGGGCAAAAATTTCATAACGTTCAGCGGATCACTTAGAATAGTGCGCTTAACCATTTTATACGAACCAGGAACGACGCCATGAGCAAGTCTGAAAACCTCTACAGTGCAGCCCGCGAGCTTATTCCGGGTGGCGTGAACTCACCCGTTCGCGCTTTTACCGGCGTAGGCGGCACGCCGCTGTTTATTGAGCGCGCTGACGGCGCGTACCTGTTTGACGTCGACGGCAAAGCCTATATCGATTATGTCGGCTCCTGGGGTCCGATGGTGCTGGGCCATAACCACCCTGCTATCCGCAACGCGGTGATTGACGCGGCCCAGCGCGGCCTGAGCTTCGGCGCGCCAACCGAGATGGAAGTTAAAATGGCGGAGCTGGTCACCGAGCTGGTGCCGACCATGGACATGGTTCGCATGGTCAACTCCGGTACTGAAGCCACCATGAGCGCTATTCGCCTGGCGCGCGGCTTTACCGGCCGCGATAAAATTATCAAGTTCGAAGGCTGCTACCACGGCCACGCCGACTGCCTGCTGGTGAAAGCGGGCTCCGGCGCGCTGACGCTCGGCCAGCCAAACTCTCCGGGCGTGCCGGCTGATTTCGCCAGACACACCCTGACCTGCACCTATAACGATCTCAGCACCGTGCGCGCGGCGTTCGAGCAGTATCCGCAGGAAATTGCCTGCATCATCGTTGAGCCAGTCGCGGGCAACATGAACTGCATCCCACCGCAGGCTGAATTCCTGCCGGGCCTGCGCGCCCTGTGCGATGAATTCGGCGCGCTGCTGATCATCGACGAAGTGATGACCGGCTTCCGCGTGGCGCTGGCGGGCGCGCAGTCTTACTACGGCGTTGAGCCGGATCTGACCTGCCTCGGCAAAATCATCGGCGGCGGCATGCCCGTTGGGGCATTCGGTGGCCGTAAGGACGTGATGGAAGCGCTGGCGCCTACCGGCCCGGTTTACCAGGCGGGGACGCTGTCCGGTAACCCTATCGCGATGGCCGCCGGTTTCGCCTGCCTGACCGAAGTGGCGCAGCCGGGTATCCACGAAACCCTGACCGACCTGACCACGCAGCTGGCAAACGGCCTGCTGGAAGCGGCAGAGGAAGCAGGCATTCCGCTGGTGGTTAACCACGTTGGCGGGATGTTCGGGATCTTCTTCACCGATGCGAAAACCGTTACCTGCTATCAGGACGTGGTGAAGTGCGACGTGGAACGCTTCAGGCGCTTCTTCCACCTGATGCTGGATGAGGGCGTGTATCTGGCACCGTCGGCGTTCGAAGCGGGCTTTATGTCGGTGGCGCACAGCCAGGATGATATTAACAACACCATCGACGCGGCGCGCAGGGTGTTTGCGAAGCTGTAAGATGTGCGGCTTGATGCCCTCACCCCAACCCTCTCCCACGGGGAGAGGGAGCAAACACTAAAACGGCAATCTAAGGATTGCCGTTTACTTTTATTACCGGCTCTGCTTTCTCAACAGATAGATAAAATACGGCGCCCCGATAAAGGTCGACAGCAGACCCGCCGGGATCTGATACGGGAACAGCACCATTCTTC
>CAMKZP010000383.1 GCA_946477805.1 uncultured Enterobacter sp. | reverse complement strand
CCAGGGGATATTCGCCGGATCGCGTTCGCTGAACACGGTGATGCGCTGGCCGTCTACCTGCAGCGCGCCGTCTGCCGCCTCCACGGGCGCAGGCAGCGTGCCGAGCAAAGAGTCATACTTCAGCAGATGGGCGAGGGTTTTGCTGTCCGTCAGATCGTTAATGGCCACAATCTGAAGCGCCGGGTTGCCCAGCGCCGCGCGCAGAACGTTACGTCCGATACGGCCGAAACCGTTAATACCGACCTTAACCATGATGCACTCCTTATCTGTGTTGTCTGGAGTTACTGTAGGCGTCAGGGCATTTGGCGTAAATGACAAAAAAGGATCACATTACGCCATTTTTCGGCAGTGAAAGCGCTGGCGGTACTCGCCCGGCGTCAGGTGCAGCTGTTTCTCAAACACCCGACGCAGGTTAATGCTGGAGCCAAACCCGCTTTGCTCCGCGATGCGATCCAGCGGATCGCCGGTCTGCTCAAGCAGCTGTCGGGCGGCGGCCAGGCGCGCTTCGGTGACGTATCGCGCCGGCGAGGCGCCGGTGTCGCGGGTAAAAACGCGGGTGAAATTGCGCGGGCTCATGGCGACTTTTTCCGCCAGCGTTTCAACGCTCAGGTCGGCGGTCAGGTTTTGCAGGATCCAGCCCTGCAGGTCGCTGATGGGGCCGGTAGCGCCGGGCTGGCGCAGGCTATAGCGGCTGAACTGCAGCTGGCCGCCGGGGCGGCGCAGATACATCACCATATCCTGCGCCACGTCGCGCGCGAGGGAAAAACCATAGTCATCCTCCACCAGCGCCAGCGTCAGGTCGAACCCGGAGCTGACGCCGCCGGAGGTCCATTGAGTGGTGGCGCGGCGTCCGTCAAGCAGGCCCGCCTGCGCCAGCAGCATCGCTCCGCCGCAGATGGAGGCGATCCGGCGCGCGTGCGGCGCGGCCAGATGCAGCCAGTCGACCACGGCGGTGCTCTCCAGCTCGTTCACGCCGCGCCCGGTAATGATGATGGTGTCCAGCGGCTCACGCGGATCCAGCTCCGGCAGGCGATAGTCCGCGAGCAGGTTCAGGCCGGACTGTCCGTGGATCACCTGATGCGGCTGGGTGGTGGCGATAATAATGCGGTAGCAGGGCCGGGCGAGGCCTTCCGGGTGCAGTCGGTTGGCCTGCATCAGAATGTCGGCGATACCGGCGGCTTCGAACAGCATGCCGCCGTCGGGAACGATAATCAGGATTTTCTTCATGTCCTGAAAAGTACCTTTATTACAGAATAAGTCAAGCTCCCGATGAAGGGGCCAACCCTGCGCGTGAACCGTTTTTTTTGGCAAAGCAAAGCGATTAAAGTTCTTTGTTATTTCAGGCGTTTTCCCGGATCGTCAGAGCATATTCTCACTGACGAAAACGGCGTCTGAAGGCATGGGTAACCGGCACTCCCTCTATTTACACGAGCAGCAGCGCAACCACATACGCGAGCTTGCAGCGGGCTTTCTGTGGCGAAGCGAGCTGCCCACCTGGCTTTTAATCCTCGCCATTTACGGCGGCTGGTTTGCTACCCTGGCGTACTGGCAAACCCTTGGCCTGCTGCCGGCCACGCTGCTGCTTATCTGGTTTACCGCCTGGTATATGTCGCTCCAGCACGAGCTGATCCACGGGCATCCAACCCGCGTCGCCTGGCTTAATCAGCTGTTCGGCACGCTGCCGCTGGCGGTGTGGTATCCCTATGGCCTGTACCGGGATTCGCACCTGGCGCACCATCGTCACGACCATTTGACCGTACCGGTGGACGATCCGGAATCCTACTATTTCACGCGCGAGAGCTGGGCGCGCTTATCCCGCTGGCATAAACGTGCGATCCACGCGCGTAATACTTTCGCGGGACGGCTGCTGCTGGCGCCCCTGCTGGACATTATGCAGACGCTGGGCGGCTCGGCGGCGGCGTTTCGCCATCTTCGCTGGCGCGCAGTGGGGATGTGGCTGACGCACGGGATTTTGCTGGCGGCGCTTTTCGCCTGGATGGTTCGCGTGGGCTTCTCGCCCGTCTGGTTTGTGCTGGCCGTCAGCTATCCCGCTCTGGCCCTCACCAAGGTGCGCTCTTTCCTCGAGCATCGTGCGGCGGACGACCCGCTGGCGCGCTCGGTGATTAACGAGGCCGGACCGTTCTGGCGGGTGCTGTTTTTAAATCTCAACTACCATTCAGTGCATCATGATTTACCTGGCGTGCCCTGGTACGGGCTGAAGGCTGTCTATCTGCAGAACCGGGAGGCGTATCAGCGGCGAAACCACGGTTTTGTGGTGAAAGGCTACGGCGAATGGCTGCGCCGGTTCTGGAGCAGGGCGGTGGACGTCACCGTTCATCCCGGGAGTAAATAAGGAGAAGGGCATGAGTCATTCACTGGCGTTTCCCATGTACGCCGTCAACCGCGCCGATACCGAGGCGCTACGCCAGGCGGTGCGGGGCCTGCTGCTGGCGCGCGGCGTGCCAGCGGGTGCGTCGTCAGTGCCGGATCTGCTGGCGCACTGGCAGGAGCGCGACCTGATCCTCAGCCAGACCTGCGGCTACCCGCTGGTGACGCGGCTGCTGGACGTACAGGTGGTCGGCTGTTTTCACTACACCGCGCCGGGGTGTGAAGGGATCCACTACCGCAGTTTTCTGGTGGTGCGCGAAGAGGATAAGCACCGGACGCTGGCTGATTTCCGCGGGCGGCGGGCGGTGTGCAATTCCCCCGATTCGCAGTCCGGCTATAACGTGCTGCGCAAAAAAATCTCCCCGGCTGCGGTAGAAGGCTTTTTCTCGTCCGTGGCTTTTAGCGGCAGCCACCGGCAGTCGCTGGCCGCTATCCGGCGCGGGGAAAGTGACATCGCAGCCGTTGACTGCGTAACCTTTGCGCTGCTGCAGCGCCACGAACCGGCGCTTCTGGCGGGGCTGGCCGTGATTGACCGCACGCCGCTGACCCCCGGCCTGCCGCTGATTACCTCCCGTCAGACCTCTCCCGAAATGCTTCACGCGATCCGCGACGCGTTAAGGACGCTGGTAAGCGCGCCGGAATTCCGGGAGACGTGCAGCGCGACGCTGATCGCGGGGTTTAGCGAGGTGACGCGCCAGTCGTATTCTCAGCTTCTCGACTGACGCGTGTCTGCGAGCGTTACAGCGCCCGAATCTCCTTCGAGCGCAGGGTGACGCGGACGGGGACTGATTTAAAGGACGGCGTTCCGCTGTCTTGGTCGAGATAATCCAGCGGTACCAGCACGTTAGCCTCCGGATAGTAGGCGCCGACCGAGCCCGGAGCGATGCTGTAGGCGACGACGGTGATGTCCTCGAGGCGCTGGCGTTCGCCGGGCAGCGCGGTTTCGATATCAACGCGGTCGCCGTGCTCCAGCCCCCGCTCGGCCATATCCTCTTCATTCATAAACAGCACGTCCCGGCGGCCGAACACCCCGCGGTAGCGATCGTCCAGCGCGTAAATGGTCGTATTGTACTGGTCGTGGCTGCGCAGGGTGATCATGCGCAGGCTATTTTCCCCGTCACCCCGCGCGTTTTCGTCCACGCCCTGAAACACGGAAAACAGCGCCTTGCCGACAGGCGTTGGCCAGATCCGCTCCGTCGGCGGCAGCGGCATACGAAAGCCGCCGGGAACGCGGATACGCGCGTTGTAATCCTCAAATCCAGGGATCGTTTTTTCGATCAGATCGCGGATCCGATCGTAGTCTGCCACAAGCGCCATCCAGCTAACTTTGGTGTGGGGCAGGGTGGCCTGCGCCAGCCCTGCAACAATCGCTGGCTCGGCGTGAAGAAGGGGCGAGGCGGGTTTAAGCTTGCCCGAGGAGGCATGAACCATCGACATAGAATCTTCCACGGTGATGGACTGCCTTCCCGTCTGCTGGAGATCGAGCTCGGTGCGGCCCAGACACGGCAAAATAAACGTCTCTTTGCTGACCAGCAGGTGCGTGCGGTTGAGCTTTGTTCCGACATGAACGCTTAAATCGAGGGATCGCATGGCCTTAAAGCCGCGTCCGTGATCGGGCATCGCCACCGCGAAGTTACCGCCGAGG
>CAMKZP010000382.1 GCA_946477805.1 uncultured Enterobacter sp. | reverse complement strand
AAGAATCTCATTGTCAAATCTATATTTCATCTGTGGAAATTACTTTTTTATAATGGTTTTATAGCGGCTTCTTGTAAAATTCCATTTTGTCAGGGTTTGATAAATGAAAGGAATCGATATTAAATTAGTGAGAGCGTATGTAACGCTTGCTGAGCAAGGGAGTTATCATCGAGCTTCTCAGTTGCTCTTTTTGACACAGCCTGCGTTATCGAAGCAGATAAAAATGCTGGAGGAACGGATTGGATACTCGCTTTTTATACGTGGGCGCCATGGCGCAACCTTAACGGATAACGGCAGCCAGCTTCTCTCAAAGGCACATGAATTGCTGAAAAGCCATGACGAATTTTCAGAGTATGCAAGACATTTGTTGGAGGCTGGCGGGGAAAAACTGGTTCTCGGCTTTGGGATTTCAACTTTTCATACTGTCCCCTTATGGATTAATGCATTTCGAAAAGATTTTCCCACTTGTGAAGTCAGCATCAAAAACCTTCCTTCTGGAGTACAACGCGAAATGCTGACAGCAGGAACCCTTGATATAGGTTTTTTTCGGATGCCTGCTGCAACGGGGTTAGCATCAAAAGTACTTTACAGAGAAAAATTGACGCTTGCTGCGCCATCAAGCTATAAAAATGAAGAGATGAACATCAAGGAAATGTTAACCGTTTACCCGCTGCTTCATTTATCTTTATCCGCTAGTCCTTGTCTCGCAGAAAAAACTAATCAGTTTCTAATCACTAACCATTTAAATGCCGAACCTATTGCAGTGACAGATGATATGTCTGCTTTGTTAGCACTTATAGCTGGGGGAAATGGAGTCGCTTTTTTACCTGAAAGCGTGAGGCATTTTTTACCGCCAGGGGTGAGACTTATTGCCCCTGATTTAGATTCCCTTTACTGGGAAATCTGTGTGGCGTGGAACCCTAAAATAAGCAATCCATACCGGGATGAATTTTTACGCATCGTTAAAGCGCATACGGGGAAAAATTTGATGTGATTGCGAAATACTGCCTGTTAAAGAGTTCTCTACATTTGACCCATGACAAGGCAGTTAGATGCGCAGTCTTACATAATCGCGCCTGTCTCCCTCTCACTGGTGCAACCCATGGCGTATCAACTGAACCTGAACTGGCCGGAATTTCTCGAAAAATACTGGCAAAAAAAACCCGTTGTGCTGAAAAATGCCTTCCCGAATTTTGTCGATCCTATTACCCCGGACGAGCTGGCGGGTCTGGCGATGGAGCCGGAAGTCGACAGCCGTCTGGTGAGCCATAGCAACGGAAAATGGCAGGCGAGCAACGGTCCGTTTGAGCAGTTCGACGACCTCGGCGAAACCGGCTGGTCGCTGCTGGCGCAGGCGGTGAACCACTGGCATATACCTGCGGCAGAGCTGGTGCGCCCGTTCCGCGTTCTGCCCGACTGGCGTCTCGATGACCTGATGATCTCCTTCTCCGTGCCCGGCGGCGGCGTGGGCCCGCATATCGATCAGTACGATGTGTTTATTATTCAGGGGATGGGAAGCCGCCGCTGGCGCGTGGGCGATAAGCTGCCGATGCGCCAGTTCTGTCCGCATCCGGCGTTGCTGCACGTAGACCCGTTTGAGCCGATCATCGACGAAGATCTGGCCCCGGGGGATATCCTCTACATTCCGCCTGGATTCCCGCATGACGGCTTTACCCACGAAACCGCGCTGAACTACTCCGTGGGCTTCCGCGGCCCGAACGGTCGCGATCTGATCAGCAGCTTTGCCGACTACGCGCTGGAAAACGATCTGGGCGGCGAGCACTACAGCGATCCGGATCTGACCTGCCGCGAGCATCCAGGCCGCGTCGAGCAGTACGAGCTGGATCGCATTCGCCAGATGATGATCGACATGATTAGCAAACCGGACGATTTCACAAAATGGTTCGGCAGCTTCGTCTCCACGCCGCGTCACGAGCTGGATATCGCCGCCGCCGAGCCGCCGTACGCGCCTGAAGAGGTGCTGGACGCGCTGCAGGGCGGCGAAACGCTTTCGCGCCTCAGCGGCCTGCGCGTGCTGAACATCAACGGCAGCTTCTTTATCAACAGCGAACTGTTTGAGACGGTGGATGCGAAGGCGGCGGATGCACTGTGCCGCTACACCGAACTCGGCCAGGCTGAACTGGGCGAGGCGTTGAACAACCCGGCGTTTATTGAGGAGCTGACCGGGCTGATTAACCAGGGCTACTGGTTCTTCGACGAGTAACCGGAGGCGGCGTTTAGCCTGGCTAAACGCCGCTGTCCTCAGACCAGCATATTACATGCCTTCCAGTAGTTCAGAAGCCGCTCATCGTCGCGCTCTTTCTCCGCTTTGATTTTCATCGCCTGTGCGAGATTTTCTCGCGAGACTTCATGGCCTTTTTGCACGATGTCGATAACCGCTTCACCAAGAGCCAGCGAAATTTCTGTCCGATTGTTGTGAATCGTCATAAATACCTCCTCGTTGGTTGCGATAATATAATTATGAAAGGAAAATAATCAGTCGGTAATAATTCAGCACATTCCTGGTTATTTGCTCAGGCGCTAAATAGACATAATATGCGTTACTGTCAATGATGTTTCAAAATGCTAATAAGCGCTTTCTTCGTGAATTTATGCGCTACAGTTAATCTCGTGCAACAGCCAAATAACCGAAACAGGAGATTGATTATGGTAGATAAAAGCGCAATTAAGGATCACACTCAGGTTGTCGCCAGCTGTGGAACGCACGTTGGGGTTGTGGACCATCTGGACGGCGAGCGTATCAAGCTTGCGAAAAGCGATCCGGAATCGGGCGGCAAGCACCACTTTATTCCTCTCGGCTGGGTCGATAAGGTCGAGGATAATAAAGTTGTCCTGACCAAAAACCATAAAGAAGTTTTTGCCGAGTGGCAGGAAGCATAATTATTTCCCGCTAAGAGAGTGATTTTCTCGCTCTGGCTCCCCTTACCGGGCCTGCTTATTTCCGCAGGGCCGGTAAGCCCGTCGTTGTCGCGCCAAAAATAACGCTACTCCTCCATTGAAATGACAATGGCTTCGCCCATTTTCCTTAATGCTTCACGATGTTTCTCCGTCGGCGGCAGCGCCACGTTGATCCGCAGACAGTTGCGGTACTTCCCGGAGGCGGAAAACAGCGACCCGGCCGCAGCCTGGATTTTCAGCCGACACAGCTGTTTGCTGACGCACACCATATCCACCTCTTCCGGCAGCTCCACCCACAGCAGGAAACTGCCCTGCGGACGCGTCACGCAAATCTCTGCCGGAAAATACTGCCGCACCCAGCAGGTGTAGGTTTCCATATTTTGCTGATAAATCTGGCGCATACGTCGCACGTGGCGATGATAATGGCCGTCGCGGACAAACGCCGCCACGGCCATCTGCGTGCCCGGCACGTTAAAGCCGCCCGCGGCGTATTTCATGTGCATCACCCGGTCGTAGTAGCGGCCCGGCACAATCCAGCCGACGCGCAGGCCCGGTGCCACGGTTTTGGTAAACGAGCTGCAGAGGATCACGCGGCCATCAATGTCCATCGAATGAATGGTGCGCGGGCGCGGATAGTCCGCCGCCAGCTCGCCGTAAATATCATCCTCCACAATGACAATATCGTGCCGCTGAGCCAGCGCCAGGACCTGCTTCTTGCGCGCTTCCGGCATGATAAACCCGAGCGGGTTGTTGCAGTTCGGCACCAGGATCGCCGCTTTGATCGGCCACTGCTCCAGCGCCAGCTCCAGGGCTTCGACGCTGATCCCGGTTTCAGGATCGGTAGGAATTTCAATGGCCTTGATGTCAAACCCGCGCAGCATTTGCATGGTGCCGTGAAACGACGGCGATTCCACCGCCACGATGTCGCCAGGCTTACACACCGACAGCAGGGCAATCGACAGCGCGCCGTGGCAGCCGTTGGTGATGACAATCTCGTTTGCCGCCACGGTGGAGCCGCCGTCGAGCATCAGGCGGGCAATCTGCTCGCGCAGTTCGAGCCTGCCGTCGAGGACGTCATAGCTGAGCATTTCGGCAGGGTTGTGCTGCGCAATGCGGC
>CAMKZP010000381.1 GCA_946477805.1 uncultured Enterobacter sp. | reverse complement strand
GTGCCCGGTGGCGCCGCGCCGCCCGGCATTAAAAAGCCGCAAAAGTTGTCAAATCGTTAAATTCGTCACACTTTTGATGATAAACTGCGCGACTTTTCCGCACATTTTCATCCTCAGGTGACGCCATGACAGAACATATCCAGCCCACGACCAGACCGCAGACCAAAGAGGTAACTCGCCCCAACTGGTCGGCGGTTTTCTCGGTGGCCTTTTGCGTCGCCTGCCTGATTACCGTTGAGTTTCTGCCGGTGAGCCTGCTGACGCCTATGGCGCAGGATCTGGGCATTTCCGAAGGCGTGGCGGGGCAGTCCGTCACCGTGACCGCCTTTGTGGCGATGTTCGCCAGCCTGTTTATCACCCAGGCGATTGGCACCATCGACCGCCGCAAAGTGGTCATTCTGTTCAGCGTGCTGCTGACGCTCTCCTGCCTGCTGGTTTCCTTCGCCGAAAGCTTCACCCTGCTGCTGCTCGGTCGCGCCTGCCTGGGGCTGGGGCTTGGCGGCTTCTGGGCGATGTCGGCCTCGCTGACCATGCGCCTGGTGCCCGCGCGTACCGTGCCAAAAGCGCTGTCCGTCATCTTCGGCGCGGTGTCTATCGCGCTGGTGATCGCCGCGCCGCTGGGCAGCTTCCTCGGCGGGATCATCGGCTGGCGCAACGTTTTTAACGCCGCGGCGGTGATGGGGCTTCTCTGCATTATCTGGGTGTGGAAGGCGCTGCCGTCCCTGCCGGGTGAGGCGGCGCACCACAAGCAAAACATGTTCGCGCTGCTGAAGCGCCCCGGCGTAATGGCGGGAATGACCGCGATCTTTATGGCCTTCGCCGGGCAGTTTGCCTTCTTTACCTATATCCGCCCGGTGTTTATGACCATGGCGGGCTTTGACGTGGACGGCCTGACGCTGGTGCTGCTGAGCTTTGGTATCGCCAGCTTTGTCGGCACCTCGCTGTCTTCCACGTTCCTGAAACGCTCCCTGAAGGTGGCGCTGGCGGGCGCGCCGCTGGTGCTGGCCATCAGTGCCGCGGTGCTGGTGCTGTGGGGAAGCGATAAGTGGGTCGCGTCTGCTGTTGCGATTATCTGGGGTTTTGCCTTTGCGCTGGTGCCGGTGGGCTGGTCGACGTGGATCACCCGCTCGCTTGCCGACCAGGCGGAAAAAGCCGGGTCGATTCAGGTGGCGGTGATTCAGCTGGCAAATACCTGCGGTGCAGCCGTGGGCGGCGTGGCGCTGGACCATATTGGGCTGACGTCACCGCTGGTGATTTCCGGCACCCTGATGCTGCTGACCGCGCTGCTTGTGGCGGGTAAAGTGAAGGCAAGCTGATTGATAAATAGCCACTTCATGGGTATACTTGTACCGTAACTTGTACAGGAGGAAATATGCAGGTTGTGACTTTTACCGAAGCACGAAGCCGACTCAAAGATGTGTTGGACGACGTGAATGCCAATGTGGAAACAACTATCATCAGCCGCCGCAATGGCGGTGATGCGGTGGTGATGTCTCTGCAGCACTACAACTCAATGATGGAAACCATCCATCTGATGAGTTCACCTGCCAACGCCAGTCGATTGATGGAATCAATCGCCCAGGCAAACGTCGGAAAAACCACGCAGAGGGATCTGATAGATGACCAGGCTATTGATTTGGACTGATAACGGCTGGGATGATTACCTGTGGTGGCAGGAGCAGGATAAGAAAACGCTTCGCAGAATCAACAAATTGATTGAAGATGCGAAGCGCCAACCCTTCGATGGCCTGGGAAAGCCGGAACCGCTTAAAGGCAATCTTTCCGGATACTGGTCCCGACGAATTAACGATACCGATCGTCTGGTTTACGGGGTCTCGGATAGCGCACTGACTATTCTGATGTGCCGCTACCACTACTCTTCGTAGCTTACGCCGAAGCCTGCACCCGTCTGCGCGAATCCATCGAAATCAGCACCACTGACGACACAATCAGCAGCGTCCCCAGCCAGTCCGGCAGGGTAAACGCCACCCCCAGCAGCAGCACCGACAGCAGCGCGCTGCTCAGCGGCTCGGCGCAGCTCAGAATGCTCGCCTTCGGCCCGCCAATCATCTGCGCGCCTTTCAGGTACAGGCTGAACGTCAGCGCGGTGCCGATCACCACCAGATAGAAAAACGCCAGCAGCAGGCTGCCGTCAATCGCGAAGGTCGTCCCGCGTCCGGCGTAGAACGGCGTCAGCATTAATCCCGCAATTAACATACTCCAGCCGACAATCGGCAGCGTGCCGTAGCGGGCGATTAGCGTTGACGGGTAGGTCGTATAAAACGCGGCGGCAAACGCCGAGGCGATGCCGAAGAACAGCGCGGCCGGCGAGATGGAGAGCGATGTCGGATCCCCGTGGGTGACCAGCAGGAAGGTGCCGACAAGCGACGTCAAAATGGCAGACAGGACAAACGCGCCGGGACGCTTTTTCCGCGCCAGCGCAAACCACGCCACGATAATCGTCGGGGAGAGAAACTGGAGCACGGTGGCGGTGGCGGCGTTGGATTTTTCAATCGTCAGCAGGAAAGTGAGCTGCACGGTGAGCGCGCCGACCAGCGAGAAAAACAGCAGGCTGATGGCGTCTTTGCGGTTTTTAATGACCGAGAAAATTTTGTCGCCGTGAACGAAGGAGAGCGTCAGCAGGATCACGCCGGTAAACAGCAGGCGAACCATGGTCAGGTAAGGCGAAGAAATGTGGCTTTTCTCCATGATGTACTGCGCGCAAACCCCTGAGCTGCCCCATAAAACGGCGGCGATCAGGACGTTTAGCATCCCTTTACGTGTGGAACCCATGTTCTCCCCTGTTATGTGTTGTCGTTAAATCGTGCAACAGCATAGCATGATCGTGCGGCCTGATGCCCTCTCCCGCGGGAAGAGGGGGCAAACACTAAAAAACGGCAACGAGCGTTGCCGTTTTGCTTTTACCTAGAACCACGCCTCCCACATCGCGCCGACGTTGAAGTCGTCGAGGGTTTCGTCTTTGGTGTTGTTCACGCGCGCGGTGCGCTCGTTATCCACTTTGCCGCCGGTCACGTAGAAGCGCAGCATCGGGCGGAATTCCGGCCCCATGGCGATAGACATGTTCTGCGACAGGGTCAGCTTCCAGCCCTTGTTGTCGCCGCCGTTGTCGTAATCAACGTGCTGCCAGCCCGCTTCCAGCCAGGTGGAGTGAACGTCGTTCCACCAGTGCATCGGGCGCACGATGGCGTTGTAGTTCTTACGGTTGTCGGCGCTGTCACGGCTGTTGTCGAAGTCGTGGAAGGCGAGGAGGTACTCCACCTGCGTCGCCTGGGTGAATTTGTACAGCCCTTCGAAGCTGGCGTAGACGGTGGTCAGGTCCTCGGTTTTGTTGAACACGCTGTTGTCCGCGTTATCGGAGTAGCGGGCGATCACCTTGTTCACGCCGCTGTCGCTGGTGTGGCTCAGCACCACGCCGCCCTGCCAGGCGTTCAGACGCTCTTCGCTCTCAACGGCTTTGGAGTCAAAGCCGTAGTTGGCGTACAGCTCAAGGTCGATCGGGCCGAGCTTCATGCCGTGAATTTTTGACGTCGCCGCGTAGTTGCCCTTATCCCCCGTGCCGGAACCGCCGGTACAGGTGATGCGCGACGGGTTGGCTTCATCCTCCATCACTTCCGGGCTGCAGGATTCCACCGCCGCCACGGTCGCCACGTCAAACTGCACGCCGCCGATGTCGAAGTTCTTCACCCCGGCGCCCTGGCCGTCGTGGTTCATCCAGAAGTAGTCGTTGATGCCCTGCTGCGGACGCTGGTGGAAGTCGCGGCCGGCCCAGAAGTAGGCGTTCGGGTTGGAGGACATGACGTTAGTCACCCCGGCGTAGGCTTTTTTCAGGTTAACTTCGTCGCCCCAGTGGTCGATCATCACGTTGATGTCCCAGATGGCGCCGTTTTCACCCTTAAAGGCCTTGGAGAGCTGGAATTCCCCGCCGTTGCCTTCGTTACCCAGACGGCCAATTGCGGACGCGCCGTTGTAGGAGCCGTCCACCGCCACGTATTTCTGATCGGCGGCCTGGAAGTGCGCGCCGTA
>CAMKZP010000380.1 GCA_946477805.1 uncultured Enterobacter sp. | reverse complement strand
GGGTGACCGAGAGCGCCGCCGCGAAGGTGATTTCCGCCTGCCAGCGCGCGGACTGCCCCTCGCTCAGGGATTGCCCCGGACGCACCGCCAGCAGCGCCTCTACCGCAGCGTCATCCTTCGACAGCTGGCTGGCCTTACGCGCATGGACAGATGCGCAGTAAATGCAGCCGTTAACTTTGCTGGCCACCGTCGCCGCCAGTTCGCGCTCTGCGCGCGGCAACCCTCCCGGCGTGTAGAAAATCCCTTTGTCCGTTAGCGTGCGCTGCTCCAGCACCGGCAGGTTGCGGCCCAGCAGGCGGAAATAGTCTGAACCGGTATGGCCGAATTTCGCCAGAATCGCGACCTCGTCGTCGCGAAACTCCGCCAGCGGTTTGGCCGCGAGCCACGGCTCCCAGCCCAGCTCCTGCTGGGTAAACGCCACGGGCGCAGCCTTGCCGGTGAGGGTCGTGGGGTGGGTGTGCCAGACCCCCGCAACCGCCGCAACGTCGCTTGCGGCCACGGGCTTATCATTCAGCAGGCGCAGCCCGGCGATCAGCCGGCTCTGGAAGCTGACAAAGGCGATCAGCTGCGCCAGGGTGACAATACCCTCTTTGCTCCATCCCGCCTGGGTCAGGGCGCCGAGCGCGCCGGGCGTCGCCTCAGCCGGAGAGAAGGTGAGCAGGCGGGCGAAGCCCAGCGCCGGGGTGAGCCGTTCAGATGTCGGGTCGGCCAGGCCAAAGCCTGCATAGTGCGCGGCCAGCGCGTCCGCGCTATGCCATTTGGCGACTTTTGCCGCCACCGCGAAGCGTTCATCCAGCGCAAAGTCGCTGTCCTGCTGGCTGAACAGGGTTTCGTAGCTTCCCTGGGCGTGACGCGTGGCGGCCTCGCGCTCGGCGCGCGCCTTCGCCAGCGGTGAACCGGGCGCAATTTCCGCCAGCTCGGCAAGAATATCCTGACTGAGTGCCATAGGTTTCTCCTCAAAGAATGTGGGGGGCGATCTGTTCTGCTATCAGTTCAATCGAGCGCAGGGTGTCGCGGTGCGACGGTTCGACCGAGTGAACCTGGAATGAGACGTCCGTTGCGCGGGTCAGCACCGTGTCCGCCTTCAGCGAGGCCAGCACGGTATCCGGCGCGCCGATGTGGGCATCAAACTGGCGGCGATAGTCGTGGACGGTATCCCCGATTACCCCGTGTCCGGCGGCGCGATGCTGCTGTGCCTGACGGGCTAAGCCCGGTTCGGCCACCTTCAGGGCATAGTCATCGCTGTCGGCGACGAAGGCGGTACGGGAGGCGAGGATCCGCGGCGCAACGCCTGCGGGCAGCGCATCCAGATAGGCATCGACAATCGGGTTCTGGATGGCGTCAAGCGTTAAGTCCAGCCCGTCAGCCGGGCGCGGCTGGGTGCGGGAAAGCATTAGCCCGTGCCCCGCCCGAGCGGCGCGCACGGCGCCCTCAACGGAGCAGAAGGCTATCCAGATGCGTTCGGCCAGCTGCGGCGCGGGCGGGTAGAGATGGTTGTCCGGATGGGTGAGCGAATCGCCGCGCCACGCGCTCTGGATAACGTGCAGATGGTCGGCAAAGGCCGCGCCGCGGTCCTCGAACGTCAGGCCAAACGGCAGGAAGGAGGTCGGCGTACCGCCGGAACCGAAACCCACCTCGAGGCGACCGTCGGCGAGCAGATCCAGCACGGCGGCGTCCTCGGCCACGCGCAGCGGGTTTTCCATCGGCAGGGTGATAATGGCCGTGCCGAGGCGGATGGTTTTCGTATGGGCGGCAACGTGCGCCAGGAACAGCAGCGGCGACGGCAGACCGCCCTCCTTTTCGTGGAAGTGGTGCTGCGCTATCCATGCGCCGTCAAAGCCGTGGCGTTCGGCGTGGCGGATCTGTTCCGTCGCCAGGCGATAGCGCTCTTTTGGCGGAGCATCGTCAAGCAGGCGGGTGAAAAATCCCAGGCGTTTTCGCGTCATGCGAACTCCTCCGTAACGGGTGAAAAATGGGGAATAGCGTCTATCAGCTCGCGGGTGTAGACGTGCTGCGGTGAGGCAAACAGCGCGTCAACCGCGCCGTGTTCAACCACCTGGCCGCTGCGCAGCACCGTGACGCTGTGCGCTATGCGGCGAACCGTGGCCAGATCGTGAGTGATAAAGAGATAGGTCAGCCCCAGCTGCTGCTGCAGCTGCTGGAGAAGCGCCAGAATCTGCGCCTGCACGGTGACGTCGAGTGCCGAGGTGGCTTCGTCCAGCACCAGAATAGTGGGATTCAGGATCAGCGCCCGGGCGATAGCGACGCGCTGTCGCTGCCCGCCAGAGAGCTCGCGCGCGGTGCGGGTCAACACCTCCGTCGGCAGGGCAACGCGCTGCGCAACGGCTTCCACCCGTTCCCTGCGCTCCGCTTTAGCGATGCGGGCAAAATTCTTCAGCGGCTCTTCGATAATCTCAAACAGCGTCTGGCGCGGGTCGAGAGAGGCAAACGGGTTTTGATAGACGAACTGGATCTTCTGCCGCAGCTGTCGGCGCGCCTCGCGGCTGAGGGTGGTGGCATCGATGTCATCGATAATCACCCGGCCGCTGTCGGCATGCTCAAACCCGAGCAAAATGCGGGCGAGGGTGGTTTTCCCGGAACCCGACTCGCCGACCAGCGCGTGCGTGCTGCCGCGCGTGACGTCGAAACTGACCTTATCCAGCGCCTGCAGCTGATGCCCTTTCCCGAGCGAAAACTGCTTGCTGATGCCCTGCGCGCGAATGGCGGGCGAGGCCAGCGGACGGCCTGATACGGGGGCAATGGTCAGACGCTGTCCCTGGAGGTCGCTCAGCAGCTGGCGGGTATAAGGGTGCTGCGGTGCGCGGAGGATATCGCCCGTGGCCCCTTGCTCCTGAATTTCACCCTCGCGGAACACCAGCAGCCTGTCGGCGCGCTGGGCGGCGAGGGCCAGATCGTGAGTCACAAACAGTACGGCGGTACCGGACTCCCGGCGCAGCGCGTCCAGCAGATCCAGAATGCGCTTTTGCACGGTTACATCCAGCGCGCTGGTCGGCTCGTCGGCAATAATCACGTCCGGCTTCAGGGCGATGGCGATAGCGATCAGCACGCGCTGCTTCATGCCGCCGGAAAGCTGATGGGGATACTGCTTCATGCGCTGTTCCGGGTGGCTCAGGCCGACCTTTGTCAGCAGGGCGAGCACCTGTTCGTCGCGCTGTTCGCGAGCGATCTTCTGGTGCAGCTGAATAATTTCGCCCACCTGCGCGCCGATGGTTTTCACCGGGTTCAGCGAGTTACCCGGATCCTGCGGCACAAGACTGACCCGCGCGCCGCGCAGGGCGTCGAGCCGCTTTGGCGACCACTGGCTTATCGCCTCGCCGTTGAGGAGGATGCTGCCCGCATCGCGCCGGGCGTTATCGGGCAGCAGGCCAATTATCGCCTGCGCGGTGGTGGTTTTGCCGGAGCCGGATTCGCCGACGAACGCCAGCATCTCGCCACGCTTAAGGCTGAAGCTGACGTTATGCACCACCTCACGCCGCTGGCGCGCGGTGCGGTAGCTGATCGTCAGGTTTTCCACTGAGAGAACGGTCATGTGCGGCCTCCGCTAAACTGTTGGCTGATACGGTTGGTCGCCAGCACGACGGCAATCACCACCGCGCCGGGGAAGGTGGTGAGCCACCAGGCGGTAGAGAGATAGTTTCGGCCTTCGGCGATCAGCAGCCCCCACTCGGGAACGGGCGGCGGCGTGCCGTAGCCGAGGAAGCTCAGCGTGGAGAGCGCCAGGATAGCCTGACCAAACTGCAGGGTGGCAAACGCCAGCACGGCGGTTAACGCGTTGGGCAGAATGTGTCGCCACAGCACGGCGAAGAACGTGCCCCCGCTGCCAAAGGCGGCTTCGACGTAATCCGCGTGGCGGATGCGCACCACTTCCCCGCGCGCCAGGCGGGCGAAGCTGGCAATCGAGGCGACGCCAACCGCAATAGCCGCATTCACGGTGCCAAAACCGAGCAAAATGATTACCGTCAGCGAAAGCAGCAGGGAGGGAATCGACCTGTCTCTTATACACATCTCCGAGCCCACGAGACAGGCAGAAAT
>CAMKZP010000379.1 GCA_946477805.1 uncultured Enterobacter sp. | reverse complement strand
TTTTCGGCTTCGCGAGCGAATAAACGCGATGACCTTTGGGACCTTCAAACTTCAGCTCGCCCGCGTTAACCATCACCGAAATAACACTGGATATACTCCGATAGGTGGCACCCATGGCCTCAGCGATTTGGGATGCTCCCAACTTACTGCCATCACTCAGTACCGACATGATGCGCGCCGGGTAGCTGTTCTCGCTTTGTCGGCGGGCCTCTACGCTGCGGTAACCACCCTTGATTGCACGGTCCTTCAGGTAATTTGCTCCAGCACCCTGAATCCATTCCTGATAAGACGCTTTACTGGTGAAGTAGCCGAAGCCCGCCATGCTGAAAATCATCTCCAGGCCACGCAGTGCTGCGATTTCCCGATCCAACCCCTTACCACTAATGCCAATCGCCACGATAAGGTCAGCGCGCTTAACAGGCTGGTTAGCGTCCACGTAATCAACGATGCGTTGTTTTAATCTGTCCATCAGTGCCACCTGTTTTCGATTAACGCCTGTCCGCTGCGAATGAGTTTGGCTTTGTCCTTCTCGCCAATCAGGAACGGCATCGGCTCACGCTGGAAACCTGCCCGCATGTTCTGTGCATCATCCATCCCGATCATCACTGATTCGCACTTGCTGACGCCGGTAATCAGGTATGACCGGTAGCGCTTCTCAAATTCTCGCGACTTGAATGGCAATTCCTCTTCGCTCATGCCAGCAAATTCAATCCAGCCCCCCATGTCAGCAATGACGGCGTGAATGGTGGGGTCGTCGAACACCACGCTGTTCCGGCGGCCGTAGCTGCAAATTGCTTTGTACGCTTTCGACCAGGCCAGCAACGCTTTACCGTCTTTGTTGCCCTCGATGTGGCGCAGGAGATCGGCTGGCTTCGGGAAAAATTGTCCGTTGTCGGTGTCGCGGGTATGCCCCTGGAATGAGCGCATCACGTCCTCAACCGGGTAAGGTTTCAGCGCGTTCCAGTAAATCCCGATCATGACTTCGGAAATATCTTTCCCGTAGATTTCACCGATCGCCGCCATGGACTGGGCGAATTTTGGTCTTTCAGATTCGTTCATCAGAAAAGTTCTCCTGAATCAGTGCCGCCAGCCCAGCGCTGGAGGGTTTCGAGGTTGCGTGCGGTTGTGGCTGAATACTGCCCCTGAGCGACTGCCATGGCGTGCTCGTCACCAGCAAGGTCACGGAGTCTCTCGACCTGTGCAGCGTCGCGCAGGATCGTATCGATACCGTCGTAGAGTTTTTTGGATGGGTTCTTGCCCATTAGCCATGAATCACCCTTCGCCCCGGATATGGCCAGGCAAAGATCATCAGCGGTGAAACCTTCAGCCAGACGCGCTTTGATACGCTTGCGGCGTTTGTCATCCAGCTTTGCAGTTGGGTGGTGGTGCTCAGTCTGCCAGTGGGAGAAAACAAGTCTCACAGGATCGACTTTTGGCTCTGGTTTAAAACCGTCGAAAGAATCCGATTTTTCACATACGTCCCCAGCGGGGACTATAGGGGTTAGATCTGTTTTTATATTTGTCTTTGGAAGAATGTCTTTGGTGTTCCCTGTTTTCAGGGATACCTCTCCCTGTTTTTGGGGATGGTTATCCCTGTTTTCGGGGATAGTTTGTGGGGTGATTTTGCTATCCCCGATTTCAGGGATGGTAATAACCTGCGTTACAACTTTAGCGACCGGGAAACTGACCGGGCACTTTGCACATTTTGGCTTTGTGTAAGCCCAGCTATCCAGGAGCGTGTTAATCCCGATGTAACGTGTCTGCCCGATTCTGCGCATCTTGATGATGTTGCGATAAGCCAGGCTGAGCACAGCTTCAGAAACGTGCTTAACGGCCAGTCTGGTTTTATCTGCAATGAGACTGTTGGTGATCCGGTCCTCTTTCTTGGACCAGCCATACGTCAGGCGAACAATAGCATTCAGCACGCGGAATTCACGCCCCGAAAGCTCTACGAAACACAGGGCATCCTGAATCTGGTTAGCAAGGCGAAGATAGCCATTTTCCAGATCGGCCATGCGATTCTCCTGCTGCGCCGGTTGTTGCGCAGGGAATTTGATTACTTTGGCGGTGTTTGCCATAATTACTCCCGTTACTTGGCGTAACACAGTGTGATAAGGGCCTTTGAAGTTACCGCTTCAAGGGCTTTTTCTTTTCTGGTGACTCTCACATAACCCCCAGCATCGAAGTGACCATCGTCATCAACGGTCCTACCTGCTCCGGCATGAGGCGGAACAGCGACGCTATACCTTCGCTTACCTCTTTCAGTTTCTGATGCTCTGGAGCGTCCAGCAGCACGGCCTGTTTAGCTTCGGCACACTCTTTCATCGCAGAGGCGATCAGCGACATCGTGTCGTTCTGCGGCGCCAGGCGGTTGCGGTACTCCAGCGGCAGGACGGCCATGATTGCTGGCGCCAGCTGGCGAATGTTGTTGGCGGCGTATTCGGTGTCGCCGTCGATCCAGCGGAATACCTTCTGCATCTGGCGGTGAGAGTCAGTCGGGATATCCAGACCGGTGCCGCCGGATGCCCGCCACTCTTCAACAATCAGCGCAGTGACAAATTCACGGCTGCGGCAATCAGCTGCCCAGGCCCGAACTGCCGCGCGGATCCCATCGATGTTTAACGCCCTGGAATCAGGCTCCCGGCGATTCTGGTAAATCATCGCCGTTGGCGAAAATTTGTTACTTTGTTGATACGCAAGTGAATGCATTGCTTTCCCTTTCGTTGTTAGGGCCGCCGGTTAGGCGGCATGGTTGTCAGGGTGTGGAAAGATGGAAGGCAGGTCCGGGCGGAATTCATGAGCCTGGATTTCACCACCAACCGCTTTCACCAGCTCAGGAACGTGAACTGGGGAGATGCGTTTCTTTCCGTTAAGCCAGTCGCAGATAGTGGACTGGGCTTTACCGCAACGTTTTGCCAGTTCTTTCTGGCTGCCAGCGATGGCGATCGCTTTCTCTACTGCGGAGTTCTTCTCTACTGTTGGGGTCTTCATAATCACCTCAGCTATCAGTTTAAAGCGATTATGGTTATCACTTTAGCGAAAGTCAATCGCATAGGCGATTTTTTGCTAAATAATCGCTTGAGCGATAGAGTTAAAGGAGTCATTAACAGAGGTGAATATGGGATTCTCGGAGCGCTTAGCGCAGGCAATGGAAAGCGCAGGATATACACAGGGTCGATTAGCTAAAGAGGTCGACATGGCTCAGTCCAGCGTAAATAAGTTACTCAAGAATGCTAAAGGTTCTCGAAAAACAGTTGAGATTGCCTCTGTGCTTGGCGTTCGCCCTGAATGGCTTTCTACTGGTGAGGGGGAAATGGCTGCCAGTGGCGCCCGTGAGCCAACTGCGCTATACCAGGTTAAGCCGTCACTGAATGGGATTTATCGCGTGGATGTACTCGACGTTAAAGCCAGTGCTGGGCCAGGCACACTGGTCACCAGCGATTTCATTGAAACTATCCGGGCCATCGAATACACAACTGAACAGGCGCGCGCTCTGTTTGGCAACCGGCCAGCTACGCACGTCAAAGTCATTACCGTCAATGGCGACAGTATGGATGCGACGATTTCGCCTGGAGATCAGATCTTCGTTGATACCGGCGTTACGCATTTTGACGGTGATGGGGTTTATGTATTTGTCTTTGGCAAAACTCTCCATGTAAAGCGGCTTCAGATGCAGCGTGACCGACTGGCAGTAATATCCGATAACCCGATTTACGAAAAATGGTACGTCGAACCTGAGGATGAGGACGCGTTCTACGTGATGGCCAAGGTGTTGCTCAGACAGTCCATTGACTATAAGCGCTTCGCATAGCCCGGCTCCCGGGCTAGCATCTCCAACCCTCTTTAATCAACTTCTCGCGTATATTCTCAATGCGCTGGTAATCCTTTCTTTTTTTCAAAATCATTGATAGCTGTGAGAAGCCATAATGTGACGGCGGATAAAATTCGCTGGGATATTTATTTCCAGTTAATGATTCGTATTCTTCCACCCTTTTGTCATGAGCATGGCGCAAAGATGGGAACGCCAATTCAGATAGAGCAATCATTTGCTCGCATAAATGC
>CAMKZP010000378.1 GCA_946477805.1 uncultured Enterobacter sp. | reverse complement strand
TCATCGTCATCTGACCAGCCCGGCACAACCACATAGCGGATCCAGGTTTTGATCCCTTTGCCCGAGATGTATTTTGCGAACTCCAGCGTGCGGTGGTTGGATACGCCGACAAGGTTCTGGTGGATCTCATCGTTCATCTGTTTGAGGTCGAGCATCACCAGGTCGGTTACCTCAAGCAGTTCGTCGATGACCGGATCGTAGCGGCGGACAAAGCCGTTGGTGTCGAGACAGGTATGAATACCTTCCTGGCGGCAGGCGCGGAACCAGTCGCGCACAAATTCTGCCTGAAGGATAGCCTCACCGCCGGACGCGGTAACGCCGCCGCCCGAGGCGTTCATAAAGTGGCGGTAGGTAACGACCTCTTTCATTAAATCTTCAACGGTCACTTCTTTGCCGCCGTGCGTATCCCAGGTGTCACGGTTATGGCAGTACAGGCAGCGCATCAGGCAGCCCTGGAAAAAGGTAATAAAACGGATACCCGGGCCATCGACGGTGCCACAGGATTCAAAGGAGTGAATGCGACCAATAGTTGACATTGCGGTGATATCTCCAGCATCGGCCCGTCCGGGGCCTGAGTATGCACAGCTCAAAGCCGGCTGTGTTGAAGTCTGTTTTGGCTGTTATCCATTAAGTATAGATAGCGGACAAAAGAGACTGAGGTGGAGAGGGTGTTAAAAAGGCCCCACTTGCGTGGAGCCTTTATTGTACGCCTTTTAACGCGTGATTTCAGTCAATTCCAGTTAGATGGACTGAGTGAAAGTACGGGTGATAACGTCCTGCTGCTGTTCTTTAGTCAGGGAGTTAAAACGTACTGCGTAGCCGGATACGCGAATGGTCAGCTGAGGATATTTCTCAGGGTGTTCCATCGCATCGAGCAGCATTTCACGGTTCATCACGTTCACGTTCAGGTGCTGACCACCTTCGATGGACGCTTCATGGTGGAAGTAACCATCCATCAGGCCCGCGAGGTTAGTTTTACGCACTTCGTCGTCTTTACCCAGCGCGTTTGGCACGATGGAGAAGGTGTAAGAGATACCATCTTTCGCGTAAGCAAACGGCAGTTTAGCAACGGAAGTCAGAGAGGCTACAGCACCTTTCTGGTCACGACCGTGCATTGGGTTAGCACCCGGGCCGAATGGTGCGCCAGCGCGACGACCGTCTGGGGTGTTACCGGTTTTCTTACCATACACAACGTTAGAGGTGATGGTCAGAACAGACTGAGTCGGGATAGCGTTACGGTAGGTAGTGAGTTTCTGAATTTTCTTCATGAAACGTTCTACCAGGTCAACCGCCATGTCATCAACGCGAGAGTCGTTGTTACCAAACTGCGGGTATTCGCCTTCGATTTCGAAGTCTACGGCCAGGCCGTCTTCGTCACGAATAGGTTTAACTTTCGCATATTTGATTGCAGACAGGGAGTCAGCCGCAACGGACAGGCCAGCGATACCGCATGCCATGGTGCGAACGACGTCACGGTCGTGCAGCGCCATCAGAGAAGCTTCGTAGCTGTACTTGTCGTGCATGTAGTGAATCACGTTCAGCGCAGTCACGTACTGTTTAGCCAGCCAGTCCATGAAGTGATCCATGCGGTCCATCACTTCGTCGAAGTTCAGAACGTCGCCTTTGATCGGTTCAGATTTAGGACCAACCTGCATTTTCAGTTTTTCATCAACGCCGCCGTTGATTGCGTACAGCATGGTTTTCGCCAGGTTTGCACGCGCGCCGAAGAACTGCATTTGTTTACCGACGATCATTGGGCTTACGCAGCATGCGATAGCGTAGTCGTCGTTGTTGAAGTCCGGACGCATCAGGTCATCGTTCTCATACTGCAGAGAAGAGGTGTCGATGGAGACTTTAGCGGCGAATTTCTTGAAGTTCAGAGGCAGTTTTTCAGACCACAGAACGGTGATGTTCGGCTCCGGAGAAGGACCCATGGTGTACAGGGTGTTCAGGAAGCGGAAGCTGTTTTTGGTAACCAGCGTACGGCCGTCAACGCCCATACCACCGATAGATTCTGTTGCCCAGATTGGGTCACCAGAGAACAGTTCATCATATTCAGGCGTACGCAGGAAGCGAACCATACGCAGTTTCATGACCAGGTGGTCAATCATTTCCTGAGCGTCTTGCTCAGTGATCTTGCCTGCTTTGATGTCGCGTTCGATGTAGGCATCCAGGAAGGTGGATACGCGACCGAAGGACATTGCTGCACCGTTCTGAGACTTAACGGCGGCCAGGTAGCCGAAGTAGGTCCACTGGATAGCTTCCTGAGCGTTGGTTGCAGGACCAGAGATATCGCAGCCGTATTTAGCCGCCATCTCTTTGATCTGACCCAGCGCGCGGTGCTGTTCAGCAATTTCTTCACGCAGACGGATAGTCGCTTCCAGGTTTACGCCATTTTCCAGGTCAGACTGCAGGGAAACGAACTGTGCGTATTTGTCTTTCAGCAGGAAGTCGATACCGTACAGCGCAACGCGACGGTAGTCACCGATGATACGGCCACGGCCATAGGCATCCGGCAGACCGGTCAGAACGCCAGATTTACGGCAGTTCAGAATGTCTTTGGTATAAACATCGAATACGCCCTGGTTGTGGGTTTTGCGGTATTCGGTGAAGATTTTTTTCAGCATTGGGTCCAGCTCGCGGTTATACGCTTTGCAGGAACCTTCAACCATTTTGATACCACCAAACGGAATGATTGCGCGTTTCAGTGGTGCTTCAGTCTGCAGACCAACGATTTTCTCAAGGGCTTTGTTGATGTAGCCAGCGTCATGAGAAGTGATGGTGGACGCAACGGAGGTGTCAAAATCAACTGGCGCGTGAGTGCGGTTTTCCAGTTTTACGCCTTCCATTACGTTGTCCCACAGCTTGGTGGTCGCTTCAGTTGCGCCAGCCAGGAAGGATTCGTCACCTTCATACGGGGTATAGTTTTTCTGGATGAAGTCACGTACGTTGACTTCATTCTGCCAGTCACCTTTGGTAAAACCTTCCCAGGCTGTGGCTAACTTTTCATTAAGCTCGGACATGTAACACCTACCTTCTTAAGTGGATTTTTTATTTACTGCCTGAGACAACCATTAATGATGGTTATCGCCACGCAGGTAAATGACCCAGTATGTCAACCCAACTAACAGACCCCCACCGATAATGTTCCCAATAGTGACGGGGATCAGGTTATCAGTAATGAAATTCATGATAGTCAGGTGTGAGAAACTTTCCGGGGTTGAACCAACTGCAGTCCAGAACTCCGGGCTTGCAAAGTTGCGGATAACAATCCCCATAGGGATCATGAACATATTCGCAATGCTGTGCTCGAAACCGCTGGCCACAAACATCGCAACCGGCAGAACCATAATCATGGCTTTGTCCATCAGGCTACGACCAGAGTAGCTCATCCAGACCGCCAGGCAGACCATCAGGTTCGCGAGGATGCCGAGAGCAACGGCTTCGATAAACGTATGGTGCATTTTGTGGTCAGCGGTTTGCAGGACGTTTAGCCCCCATCCGCCGTTGGCGGTCATGTACTCGCCAGAGAGCCACATCAACAAAACAAAGAGCAGACAGCCAATCAGGTTACCCACATAGACGTTAAGCCAGTTGCGTGCCAGCTGGCCCCAGGTAATTCTTCCGCTGGCTTTCGCCACAACGATCAGCACCGTCGAGGTGAAGAGATCGGCGCCGCAAATGACGCAAAGAATCAGGCCCAGTGAGAAGCAAATACCGCCAATCAGTTTCGCGATGCCGAAAGGCATCCCGGCAGTGCCTGTGGTGGCCGTGATGTAGAAGACGAAAGCGATGGAGATGAACACCCCAGCCGTGATGGCCAGAAAGAACGTCGTCATCGGGTGTTTCGTTGCTTTGTAGACACCCGCTTCTTCGGCAACTTTGGCCATCGCAGCGGGGAGTAATAGATCAAAAGGGTTGTCAGCTTTCACACTAACTCTCTCTTTATTAAGTCGGCGACGAGATACTAACAAAGCATTATAGAAGAGAAATTGATATAGATCATATCTCGCCTGGCTTATAGGCCCGCAACATGTATGGTTTTACAGCAATTGCGGAGTAAGTATTTGATCTGTCTCTTATACACAT
>CAMKZP010000377.1 GCA_946477805.1 uncultured Enterobacter sp. | reverse complement strand
TGCCCGCTCGCCTGAAAAACGCCTACAGCCTGCCCTGCCCCGCTGTGCTCATCAACGGGGGCCCATCAATCTAAAATTCCCATATCTTGTATGGTTGAAACTTATCACAACTACATCTAGTATTCCCTTTAGCAAGATACAGACAACCTGACGCAACAAAACGCGCCAGCCCATCATTCTAAATGGAAATACGAATCATGAGCATTATTATTTACACTCGTAACGATTGTGTTCAGTGCCACGCCACCAAACGCGCAATGGAGAGCCGCGGCGTCGCGTTTGAGATGGTGAATATCGACCTGGTTCCGGATGCGGCCGATACCCTGCGCGCACAGGGCTTTCGCCAGCTGCCCGTCGTAGTTGCCGGGGAGACCAGCTGGTCCGGCTTTCGCCCGGACATGATCAACCGCCTGGCCGCTCAGGCCGTCAGTGCATGAGTGGGCTGGTCTACTTCTCCAGCAGCTCGGAAAACACGCTTCGCTTTATCGAGCGCGTCGGGCTGCCTGCGATCCGCATTCCGCTCAACGAGCGCGAGCGTATACGGGTAGACGAACCTTACATTCTTGTCGTGCCCAGCTACGGCGGTGGCGGAACCGCGGGAGCTGTACCCCGCCAGGTGATCCGCTTTCTTAACGATCCCCACAACAGGGAGCGTATCCGCGGCGTCATTGCGGCGGGCAATCGCAACTTTGGCGACGCCTTTGGCCGCGCCGGGGATGTCATCTCTCAAAAATGCGGCGTGCCGTATCTCTATCGTTTTGAACTGATGGGAACACAGCAGGACGTCGAGAACGTGCGTAAAGGAGTAAACGAATTTTGGCAACGACAACCGCAGAGCGCGTAATTCAGGCGACGCCCGACTACCACGCATTAAACGCGATGCTCAATCTGTACGATCGCGATGGGCGCATCCAGTTCGGCAAAGACCATGAGGCGGTGGACGCCTTTTTTGCCGCCCACGTCCTCCCGAATACCCTGACGTTTGGCAGCCAGCATGAGCGTCTCGATTATCTGGTTAAAGAAGGCTACTACGAAGCGCGCGTGCTTAACCGCTACGACCGCGACTTTGTGGTGACGCTGTTTGAGCAGGCCCATGCCAGCGGTTTTCGTTTCCAGACGTTCCTTGGCGCATGGAAGTATTACACCAGCTATACGCTGAAAACCTTCGACGGCAAACGCTATCTGGAAAGCTTCGAGGATCGCACCGTGATGGTGGCGCTCACGCTGGCGCAGGGCGATGAGACGCAGGCCCGACGGTTAACCGATGAGATCCTGTCAGGCCGCTTCCAGCCTGCCACCCCGACCTTCCTCAACTGCGGTAAAGCCCAGCGCGGCGAGCTGGTCTCCTGCTTCCTGCTGCGCATCGAAGATAATATGGAGTCGATTGGCCGCGCGGTGAACTCGGCGCTGCAGCTCTCCAAGCGCGGCGGCGGCGTGGCGTTTTTGCTCTCCAACCTGCGGGAAGCGGGCGCGCCGATCAAGCGTATCGAAAACCAGTCCTCCGGGGTGATCCCAGTCATGAAGATGCTGGAAGATGCTTTCTCTTACGCTAACCAGCTTGGCGCGCGCCAGGGCGCGGGCGCGGTGTATCTCCACGCGCATCACCCGGACATACTGCGTTTTCTGGACACCAAACGTGAAAACGCCGATGAGAAGATCCGCATCAAAACCCTGTCGCTCGGCGTAACGATCCCGGACATCACCTTTAAGCTTGCCAAAGAGAATGCCGGGATGGCGCTCTTCTCCCCGTATGACATTGAGCGCATTTACGGCAAAGCCTTTGGCGACGTGGCGATAAGCGAGCTGTATGACGAGCTGGTTGCCGATGACCGCATTCGCAAGAAGTACATCAACGCCCGCGATTTTTTCCAGACGCTGGCGGAGATCCAGTTTGAGTCTGGCTATCCGTACATCATGTACGAAGACACGGTTAACCGCGCCAACCCGATAGCCGGGCGCATCAACATGAGCAACCTGTGCTCGGAGATTTTGCAGGTAAACAGCGCGTCCACCTATGACGAGAACCTGGATTACGCGGATATCGGGAAAGATATCTCCTGCAACCTCGGATCGCTGAATATTGCCCACACCATGGATTCCCCCGACTTTGGCCGCACGGTGGAAACCGCCATTCGCGGGCTGACGGCGGTATCCGACATGAGCGACATCCGCAGCGTGCCGTCCGTCGCCGCGGGCAATGCCGCCTCGCACGCCATCGGCCTTGGGCAGATGAACCTGCACGGCTATCTGGCGCGCGAGGGCATCGCCTACGGCAGCCCCGAAGGGCTGGATTTCACCAATCTCTACTTCTACACCGTCACCTGGCACGCGCTGCACACCTCGATGATGCTGGCGCGCGAGCGCAATCAGCGGTTCGCGGGCTTTGAGCAGTCACGCTACGCCAGCGGGGACTATTTCACCCAGTACGTTGAAGGCAACTGGCAGCCGAAAACGGAGAAAGTACGCGCCCTGTTTGCCCGCGCGGGGATCGTTCTGCCGACGCGCGAGATGTGGCAGCAGCTGCGTGAGGACGTGATGCGCCACGGCATCTACAACCAGAACCTGCAGGCGGTGCCGCCGACCGGATCGATTTCCTATATCAACCACGCCACGTCGAGCATCCACCCGATTGTGTCGAAAATTGAGATCCGCAAGGAGGGCAAAACCGGGCGCGTTTATTATCCTGCCCCGTTTATGACCAACGAGAATCTGGCGCTGTATCAGGATGCGTACGAGATCGGCCCGGAGAAAATTATCGATACCTACGCCGAGGCGACGAAGCACGTGGATCAGGGCCTGTCGCTGACGCTGTTTTTCCCGGATACGGCCACCACCCGCGACATCAACAGGGCGCAGATCTACGCCTGGAAGAAGGGCATCAAGACGCTCTACTACATTCGCCTGCGCCAGCTTGCGCTGGAAGGCACCGAAATTGAAGGCTGCGTGTCCTGCGCGCTGTAAGGAGAAAGGATGAAACTGTCACGCGTGAGCGCCGTTAACTGGAACGCCATTCAGGACGATAAAGACCTGGAGGTGTGGAACCGCCTGACCAGCAACTTCTGGCTGCCGGAAAAGGTGCCGCTTTCAAACGATATCCCGGCGTGGCAAACGCTGAGCCACGCCGAGCAGCAGCTGACGATCCGCGTCTTTACCGGGCTGACGCTGCTGGACACCATTCAAAATACCGTGGGCGCACCGGCGCTGATGAGCGACGCGCTGACGCCGCACGAAGAGGCGGTGATGTCGAACATCAGCTTTATGGAGGCGGTACACGCCCGCTCCTACAGCTCGATTTTCTCGACGCTGTGCCAGACCAAAGACGTGGACGCGGCCTACGCCTGGAGCGAAGAGAGCGCGTCGCTCCAGCGCAAGGCAAACCTGGTGCTGGAGTATTATCGGGCCGACGAACCGCTGAAGAAGAAAATCGCCAGCGTGTTTCTGGAATCCTTCCTCTTCTATTCCGGCTTCTGGCTGCCCATGTACTGGTCGAGCCGCGGCAAGCTGACCAACACCGCCGACCTGATTCGCCTGATCATTCGGGATGAGGCGGTACACGGGTATTACATTGGCTATAAGTACCAGAAAGGGCTGGAGAAAGTCAGCGAGGCGAAGCGGGAAGAGCTGAAAGGTTTTGCGCTCGATTTGCTGATGGATCTCTACGACAACGAGCTGAGCTATACTGAGGAACTTTACGCCGGAAGCGGCTGGGAAGAGGACGTGAAAGCTTTCCTCTGCTACAACGCCAACAAAGCGCTGATGAACCTGGGCTACGAGGCGCTGTTCCCACCGGAAATGGCCGAGGTCAATCCGGCCATTCTGGCAGCGCTGTCGCCGAATGCCGATGAAAATCATGACTTCTTCTCCGGGTCCGGCTCCTCGTACGTCATGGGTAAAGCGGTGGAGACGGAAGATGAGGATTGGGATTTTTAAGATCAATTGCCCCTCACCCTAACCCTCGCCCCACAGGGGAGAGGGGATGGCACGGCGCTATCTTATCTCCCTTACCCCACAGGGGAGAGGGGATTGCTCGGTGCCTTTTTTCTCCCTCTCCCCTGTGGGGTGTACAGTCCGGGGACATGGTAGACAGGTG
>CAMKZP010000376.1 GCA_946477805.1 uncultured Enterobacter sp. | reverse complement strand
AATTATGAAAAAAGTCCGCATGAGGATCTTTTTTGTATCCCAGAGATTAAAAGTGACGATAATTGTCTTGTTAAAAACTATTATTTAATCGTTTATGAAGATCCTGATAGCGACACGCGTTTTTTTACGGACAGTGAAATGGAGTATCGACTTACGTCAGATACTAAAATAGTACCAGTCTTACAGAAGAAATCGTGGGGCGTTAACACGGGAGGTTGACCGGATGAACAATGCGCCCCGTTGAAGTATTGCATGTCGATTCAGATGCGGGTGGGGCGGTAGTTGTAGTGGTTGACAATATGCCTTGGGCATACAAAGTAAAAATTGGCTGGTATTTCATGAAGCGCCTCATACCCTTGAAAATTTATTCAGCCCCGGCGCCTGCCACATCGACGTCGTCAGCCCGCTGTCCACCAGCCCAAGCTGGTCGGCGTAGACCGCCTGCCATTTCTGCATCATGCCGTCGTACAGCTCCCGGTGTTCCGGGTTCGGCGTGAACTCGCGGCTCCACTTCACCAGCCTCTCGCCCGTGGTGGCCATATCGGCAAACAGCCCCACGCCCGCGCCTGCGGCAATGGCGCAGCCGAGCGCGGTTGCCTCTTTCACTTCCGGCACGCGCACCGGCAGGCCGGTGACGTCGCTTAAAATCTGGCTCCACAATGCGCCTTTTGCCCCGCCGCCCGCAAAGACCAGGCTTTCAAACCTCACGCCGGAAAAGTGTGAAATCTGCGCCAGGTTACAGGCGGAGACAATTGCCGCGTTCTCCTCCAGAGCGCGAAACAGCGTCGCTTTGTTGCACTTTTCCGGGTCAATGGAGAGGTTAATAAACGACGGCGCAGCGTGGTACCACTGCTTAAAGTGCATCGCATCGGAGAAAATCGGCATCACCCCGTGTGAACCCGCCGGCACGCGGCTCGCCATCTCTTCCAGCAGGGAGTAGGTGTCCATCCCCATCCGTTCGGCGATCAGCTTCTCTTCTGCGCAAAATGCGTCGCGGAACCAGCGCATCGTCAGCCCGGTGAAGAAGCTAATGGATTCCGCCTGCGCCATACCGGGTATCACGTGCGGGTTCACGCGGATGTTCATCTCCGGATCGGTGCGCACCTGCGGCAAATTTACCACCTGCTGCCAGAAGGTGCCGCCCAGCACCGCCGTTTGCCCGGCGCGGACCACGCCCAGCCCCAGGCAGCCCAGCTGCACGTCGCCGCCGCCCATGACCACCGGGGTACCTTCGCGCAGGCCGCACTGCTGCGCGGCCGCTTGAGTAACGGCGCCCAGCACGGTGCCCGTCTCTTTTACCGGGGAGAGGATATCGGCACGCAGCCCGGCCATGTCCAGCAGCGCCGGACGCCAGTCGCGTGAGAAAAGATCCAGCATACCGGTGGTGCCCGCGTTAGACGGATCCACCGCCAGCTCGCCGGAAAGCTTCGCCGCCAGCCAGTCGCTGATCATGGTAATAGTAGCGGCCCTGCGGTAGATGTCCGGACGATGGTGCGCCAGCCACAGCAGGCGCGGCATGGCGCTCAGGGCGAGAGTTTGCCCTGAGACGTCATACACTTCGGATTCAAAACGGTCGTCGTGGATCTCTTTGAGCTCGGCCACCTCGCGGCTGGCGCGGGCGTCGACGTTGGCGCAGGCCCAGATGGCCTCGCCGCTGCGGTCATACAGCACAATGCCTTCGCGCATGGAACAGCAGGCGACGGACTGAATATCCGCCGCGCTCAGGCGCGCACGATCCAGCGCCTGATGAATACACTGGCAGGCCAGCCGCCAGTTGGTGTCGAGGTCAAACTCCATCGAGCCCGGCACGTTCTCCACGCTGAGGTGCTTCCACTCGGCCTGGCCGACGGCAATCTGGTTGCCCTGTAAATCGAAAATGACGGCGCGAACGCTGCCTGTCCCTGCATCTAACGCTAAAAGGTAACTCATGAGCTTGCCTCGTGTCAGGCGCAGGGCTGCTCTTAATCGGCCAGAGCCAGCACCGCGCGGGCTGTCGTCTCTTCCGTCACCAGGCCATTGATACGGCGACCCTTCAGTGCGGCATAAATCGCATCGGCTTTCTCTTCCCCTCCGGCCACGCCAACGATAGTAGGCAGCTGCGCCAGTTCATCGAGCGTGACGCCCAGCAGTTCTTTATGGATCTCCAGCTCTTCGACGCACTCCCCTTCGGCGGTAAGGAAATAGCCGAGGATATCCCCAACCGCCCCTTTACGGGCGTACATCAGCTGTTCACCTTCGCTGATATAGCCGGAGCGCAATATCGTGGCGTCGCGGCGCTGGTTCACCGAACCAATCCCGACCACCGCCACGTCGGCGGCGGTCGCGGCGAGGATCACGTCCCGCACGCTGGTTTCGCGCTTTAAGATCCCGGCGACGTCAGCCGAGGAGACGCGAAGCGGGGCGGGGATCATGCTGACGCTGCAGGCCGCGTCCAGCTGGCCGATGCCGGTCATATACGGCCCGACGCCGCCCGAGAGCGTCACCAGGCGGATCTGCTGCGAGCTGATAAAGCCGCTCAGGTGCTGCAGGCAGCTCATGGTGGTTTCACCAAACCCCACCGCCAGCAGCTGGCCGGGCTGCAGCACGCCCATCAGCGACTGCGCCGCGCCAATGCCCAGCCGCACGTTCATCGGCGGCGTATTCAGGGCGGGCATCACGCGCACCAGCTTCAGGCCAAAGCGCTGCTGCAGCTCGGTCTCCAGCGCCAGGCAGCCTTCGTAGCGGGAGTTGATCTGCACGCGGATCACTCCGGACTGTCGGCCTTTCTCCAGCAGGCGGGAGATCTTTAAGCGCGGCAGCCCGAGCCGCTCGCCGATGTCGTTCTGGGTCAGCCCGTCGTGGTAGTAGCACCAGGCCACGCGCGCTACCAGCTCCTCTTCCGCCAGCGCCAGCCCGGCAAACCGTCCTTCTTCCGCAGTGCGTTTATCGCTCATAGTTGAACTCTTATAAAAATTTAGAACATATGTTCGCTAAGGCGCGGGCAGAAAGTGTGAGCCACGCGGCAAAACGGATCTTTTAGATTGTTTCTGCTCTATCTGGATCTCAATCGATAAAACTGTGATCCCTGCACGGTTGTAAATATAGTTCACCGTCTACGCTTTTGAACATTATTAAATCTAAAAATCATTTGTTCAATAGCGGAGCGATGATGACCCCACTTCTCGAAGCGCGTGATATCAGCAAACAATTTTCCGGCGTGCCGGTGTTAAAAGGCATTGATTTCACGCTGCTTGCGGGCCAGGTGCACGCGCTGATGGGCGGCAACGGCGCGGGAAAATCGACGCTGATGAAGATCATCGCCGGGGTCGAGACGCCGGACAGCGGTGAGCTGACCGTCGGGGGCCAGCCGTTTGCGCGGCTTAACCCGGTGCAGGCGCACGGGCTCGGCATTTATCTGGTGCCGCAGGAGCCGCTGCTGTTCCCCAACCTGACGGTGCGGGAGAACATTCTGTTCCGCCTGCCGCGCGAGCGCGATTTGGAAAAACGCCTGGCGGAGAGGCTCCAGCAGCTGCAGTGCCAGCTTAGCCTCGACGCGGTCGCCAGCACGCTGGAAGTGGCGGATCAGCAGATGGTGGAGATTCTGCGCGGGCTGATGCGCAACGCCAGAATTTTAATCCTCGACGAACCGACGGCCTCGCTTACGCCCGGTGAAACCGAACGCCTGTTCCGCCAGATCCGCGCCCTGCAGGAACTCGGCGTCGGGATTGTCTTTATCTCGCACAAGCTGCCGGAAATCCGCACGCTTTCGAGCCACGTCTCGGTGATGCGCGACGGCGCGGTGGTGCTCAGCGGTGAAACCGCACGGTTTGATGACGGCGCCCTGATCGCCGCTATGACGCCGGTTGGCCGGGATAAATCCCTGAGCGATACGCAAAAGCTGTGGCTGGCCCTGCCGGGCAATCGCCGCACCCAGGCGCAGGATTTTCCGGTGCTGCGGGTGGAATCGCTCACCGGGGAGGGGTTTATCGATCTCAGCCTTGAGATCTACGCCGGAGAGATCGTCGGCCTGGCCGGGCTGGTGGGATCCGGGCGCACCGAGTTTGCCGAAACCCTCTACGGCCTGCGCCCCGTGCGCGGCTGTCTCTTATACACATCTCCGAGCCCACGAGACAGGCA
>CAMKZP010000375.1 GCA_946477805.1 uncultured Enterobacter sp. | reverse complement strand
GGGACCCTGGATCGATCGCGACTGGCTGGCAGAGCTGAATGAAGGCCTGCTGCTGATTTCCGGCGGTCGGTTGGGTGATGTGGGCAAAAGCCTGCTTCGCGGCAACGGCGCGCTGGTGGAGCAGTGCGTGTCGTTCTACGAAGAGCATTTCCCGGATCGCTACTATCTGGAGCTGATCCGTACCGGACGCGCCGACGAAGAGAGCTACCTGCATGCGGCGGTCGCGCTTGCCGAGGAGCGCGGGCTGCCCGTTGTGGCAACCAACGATGTACGCTTCCTTGAGCCGGGGGATTTTGACGCCCATGAAATTCGCGTGGCAATCCACGACGGCTTCACGCTCGACGATCCGAAACGTCCGCGCAACTACTCCTCGCAGCAATACATGCGCAGCGAAGAGGAGATGTGCGAGCTCTTCTCCGATCTCCCGGAAGCGCTGGAAAACAGCGTTGAGATAGCGAAGCGCTGCAACGTAACCGTTCGCCTCGGCGAATACTTCCTGCCGCAGTTCCCGACGGGCGATATGACCACGGAAGATTTCCTGGTGGTGAAATCGAAAGAAGGTCTGGAAGAGCGTCTGGAGTTCCTCTTCCCGGATGAAGCGGTCCGTAAAGAGAAGCGCCCGCCGTATGACGAACGCCTGGACATTGAACTCCAGGTCATCAACCAGATGGGCTTCCCGGGCTACTTCCTGATCGTAATGGAATTTATCCAGTGGTCGAAGGATAACGGCGTGCCGGTAGGCCCGGGGCGCGGTTCCGGTGCAGGCTCGCTGGTGGCCTATGCGCTGAAAATCACCGACCTCGATCCGCTGGAATTTGACCTGCTGTTCGAACGTTTCCTCAACCCGGAACGTGTCTCCATGCCCGACTTTGACGTCGACTTCTGCATGGAAAAACGCGACCAGGTTATCGAGCACGTGGCGGATATGTACGGCCGCGACGCGGTATCGCAGATTATTACCTTCGGTACCATGGCGGCAAAAGCGGTTATCCGCGACGTGGGCCGCGTGCTGGGGCACCCCTACGGTTTTGTCGATCGTATCTCTAAGCTGGTGCCGCCCGATCCGGGCATGACGCTGGCAAAAGCCTTTGAAGCGGAGCCGCAGCTGCCGGAAATCTACGAGGCCGACGAAGAAGTTAAAGCGCTGATCGACATGGCGCGCAAGCTTGAAGGCGTCACGCGTAACGCCGGCAAGCATGCAGGGGGCGTGGTTATCGCCCCGACAAAAATTACCGATTTTGCACCGCTGTACTGCGATGAAGCGGGTCAGCACCCGGTTACCCAGTTCGATAAGAACGACGTAGAATACGCCGGGCTGGTGAAGTTTGACTTCCTCGGCCTGCGCACGCTGACGATCATCGACTGGGCGCTGAAGATGATCAACCCGCGCCGCGAAAAGCAGGGCCTTGAGCCCATTGACATCGCAGCCATTCCGCTGGATGACAAAAAAAGCTTCGACATGCTGCAACGCTCGGAGACGACCGCCGTCTTCCAGCTTGAATCCCGCGGCATGAAAGATCTGATTAAGCGCCTGCAGCCTGACTGCTTCGAGGATATGATCGCCCTGGTGGCCCTGTTCCGTCCAGGCCCGCTGCAGTCGGGGATGGTAGATAACTTTATCGACCGTAAGCACGGGCGCGAAGAGATTTCCTATCCGGACGTGCAGTGGCAGCACGAAAGCCTGAAGCCCGTTCTGGAACCAACGTACGGCATTATCCTGTACCAGGAACAGGTTATGCAGATTGCCCAGGTGCTTTCTGGCTACACCCTTGGCGGCGCGGACATGCTGCGCCGTGCGATGGGTAAGAAAAAGCCGGAAGAGATGGCCAAGCAGCGCGGCACCTTTGAAGAAGGCGCGCGTAAAAACGGCGTTGACGGCGAACTTGCGATTAAAATCTTTGACCTGGTGGAGAAATTCGCCGGGTACGGATTTAACAAATCTCACTCCGCCGCCTATGCTTTGGTTTCGTATCAAACGCTATGGCTCAAGGCGCACTATCCTGCAGAGTTTATGGCGGCGGTAATGACCGCCGATATGGACAACACCGAGAAGGTCGTTGGCCTGGTGGACGAGTGCTGGCGCATGGGGCTTAAGATCCTGCCGCCGGATATCAACTCGGGCCTGTACCATTTCCACGTTAATGAACACGGGGAAATTGTTTATGGCATCGGGGCGATCAAGGGCGTGGGTGAGGGGCCTATCGAGGCGATCATCGAAGCGCGTAACAACGGCGGTTACTTCCGCGAGCTGTTCGATCTTTGCGCCCGCACCGATACCAAAAAACTGAACCGCCGCGTGCTCGAGAAGCTGATCATGTCCGGCGCGTTCGACAGGCTGGGCCCGCACCGCGCCGCGCTGATGAACTCGCTCGGCGATGCGCTGAAAGCGGCGGATCAGCACGCAAAAGCGGAAGCCATTGGCCAGGCGGATATGTTCGGCGTGCTCGCCGAAGAGCCCGAGCAGATAGAGCAATCATACTCTAACTGCCAGCCGTGGCCAGAACAGGTCGTACTGGATGGGGAGCGTGAAACGTTAGGCTTGTACCTGACGGGGCATCCGATCAACCAGTACATCAAAGAAATTGAGCGCTATGTCGGCGGCAACAGGCTAAAAGACATGCATCCGACAGATCGTGGTAAAATCACCACGGCTGCGGGGCTCGTGATTGCTGCAAGGGTAATGGTCACCAAGCGCGGCAATCGTATCGGTATCTGCACGCTGGATGACCGTTCCGGGCGTCTGGAGGTGATGTTGTTCACCGACGCGCTGGATAAATACCAGCATTTGCTGGAAAAAGACCGCATACTTATCGTCAGCGGACAGGTCAGCTTTGATGACTTCAGCGGGGGGCTTAAAATGACCGCCCGCGAAGTGATGGACATTGACGAAGCCCGTGAAAAATATGCTCGCGGGCTTGCTATCTCGCTGACGGACAGGCAAATTGATGACCAGCTTTTAAACCGACTCCGTCAGTCTCTGGAACCCCACCGCTCGGGGACCATTCCAGTACATCTCTACTATCAGAGGGCGGATGCACGTGCGCGGCTGCGCTTTGGCGCAACGTGGCGCGTCTCTCCGAGCGATCGTTTACTGAACGATCTCCGTGGCCTCATTGGTTCGGAGCAGGTGGAACTGGAGTTTGACTAATACAGGAATACTATGAGTCTGAATTTCCTTGATTTCGAACAGCCGATTGCAGAGCTGGAAGCGAAAATCGATTCTCTGACAGCGGTAAGCCGTCAGGATGAAAAACTGGATATTAACATCGACGAAGAAGTGCATCGTCTGCGCGAAAAAAGCGTAGAACTGACGCGCAAAATCTTTGCCGATCTCGGCGCATGGCAGGTAGCCCAGCTGGCGCGTCACCCACAGCGCCCGTACACCCTGGATTATGTCCGCCTGGCGTTTGATGAGTTTGACGAACTGGCAGGCGACCGCGCTTATGCCGACGATAAAGCTATCGTTGGCGGTATCGCACGTCTGGACGGTCGCCCGGTGATGATCATTGGTCATCAGAAAGGCCGTGAAACCAAAGAGAAAATTCGTCGTAACTTCGGCATGCCGGCACCGGAAGGCTACCGTAAAGCCCTGCGTCTGATGGAGATGGCTGAGCGTTTCAATATGCCCATCATCACCTTCATCGACACCCCTGGCGCATACCCGGGCGTGGGCGCGGAAGAGCGCGGTCAGTCTGAAGCTATCGCACGCAACCTGCGTGAGATGTCTCGCCTGAGCGTGCCGGTCATCTGTACCGTTATCGGTGAAGGTGGCTCCGGCGGCGCGCTGGCGATTGGCGTAGGCGATAAAGTGAATATGCTGCAGTACAGCACCTATTCCGTTATCTCTCCGGAAGGCTGCGCATCCATTCTGTGGAAGAGCGCTGACAAAGCGCCTCTGGCTGCGGAAGCGATGGGTATTATTGCCCCACGCCTGAAAGAGCTTAAGCTTATCGACTCCATCATCCCTGAACCTCTGGGTGGTGCGCACCGTAAGCCGGAAGTGATGGCTGCATCCCTGAAAGCACAGCTGCTGGCGGATCTGGCAGACCTGGACGTGCTGAGCAAAGAAGACCTGCTCAACCGTCGCTACCAGCGTCTGATGACCTCGTAACCGTAGGTCATCAGACGCTGGTAGCGACGGTTGAGCAGGT
>CAMKZP010000374.1 GCA_946477805.1 uncultured Enterobacter sp. | reverse complement strand
GTACGGGAGGAGAACCAGAAAAACAGCATCCACAGTTTCATCCAGTGGCGAACGCCTTTCAAACTCCCCGTTCAGGCGTCCTTCGTTAATGATTTCTGTCAGTATTTTCTTTAAGTGATTCGTATGGTTAACGGTTGAAGACCACTGCTCTACGCTTGCCGCAGCGGCAATGTCATACAGTTTTCTGTCATGGAAAAACAGGTCGCTGTTTGCATCAATCAGCGCTCTGAACAGTCGTCTTAATTTTTCTGACGATGAGGTTGAACCGGCAATTTTGGCTTCAACGATATCCATGATCATTCGCAGTCTGTTGGCGCAGATGACCTCTCCAATTGCCTGTTTAGAGTTAAAGAACTTATAGATGTAAGCTTTTGAAAAACCGATTGATTTTGCCAGCTCGGCAACGGTGGTTTTTTCGTATCCATAGTGGCCGAAATATTCAGTAGCAGACTGCACAATCTGGTCCCTGACGCTATGTTCTGCAGGTCCTCTGGTTTCGTCCTGTGTCGACATGAAGGCATCCTCTCTGTGTAAACAGTAAACTTAGTTGACAACTTAGTGACCATTATACAATATGGTCACTAGTTAGTAAGTGTATTTCTCAAATCAAGAGTGCGAAATGGTATCTAAACGAAACAAAGCCAAATTAATGAGCTCACTACTCATCGCCAGCAGCACCGACGGGCCAGACTCTTCCAGCCCCTCCTCAGCTTTGCCCGATCGCTATGTGACCAATAACTCCTCAGCGGTTCAGACTCCCGATCGTACCAGCCTTGCAGCGTGGTGGAAAAATTTTAAAGACCCCATGCTGAACCAACTCATCGGGCACGCGTTCCGACAAAATCTAAAGCTGGAACAAGCCAGAGCGCGTATCAGTCAGCCGGAGGCAGGTTCAGATTATGCCACAGCAGCCCTGTTTCCTTCGGGTAGTACTTCTTCTGCCCAACCGTAATTATCAGCCCACTGAGCCACCTGAAGGCAGGCTGATGGCAAACAGCCCCGACTGCCGTTAATAAGTGGATAACGGTTCGAACAAGTAATTTTAAGAGCTTTTATATCTACGCAAGAGGTCATAATGATTGATCAAAGTAACATTATTTCTCGCCTGATATTATGGATTGATTCCAATATAGCTAATCGCCTGAGTGTTGACGACGTGGCAAAAAAATCAGGATATTCAAAATGGCATTTACAACGGATATTCTCGGCTCAGACTGGTAAGAGCCTGGGTAAATTTATCCGTGAACGGAAGCTTGCTTATGTTGTTGAGGAAATGCTTGTTACCGACACATCAATCTTAAATCTTGCTCTGAAGTATGGGTTCGACTCCCAGCAATCGTTCACCCGGACATTTACGAGAAAATACGGATTACCCCCTCATCAATACAGAATGAGAAATCAAAGATAGACGGAACTATCCAACACCGGCTTATCTGTCAAGAAGCCAAATTATAAACGTTATCAGCTGAAGGTATAATCATGAATAAACAACGCCCTATACTCCTCACCGGCGCAGCCGGAGAGGTAGGTTCTGTAAGTGGAGATATTGCCCGCCGGTTAATCAAAGAAGGTTATCCGGTAAGGGCCTTTGTCAGAAGCGACGACGCCAGAGCTGAAGCATTGCGTCAGATAGGTGCAGACGTCGTTGTAGGGGATCTACTTAATCTTGCCGACGTGGTGCAAGCCCTTAAGGGTTGCCAGCGTATTTTTTTCACAATGAGTCTCTCGCCCTATTATCTTGATGCGAATCTGATCATGATAGCGGCGGCATTAGAAGAAAAAAATATTGAAGTATTTGTTAATATCTCTGACATAGAACAGTCTTATATGACATTTGAGCATATGTCAGCGTCTAAAACACATCGGCTTAAATGGCTGGGTGGACATGTTGACAATTGGTCACCTCAGCAGCGGGCACACTGGTTGGCTGAGCAAGCTTTAACATGGTCAGGTTTGCCAGTTGTCCATTTACGAGCAACCATCTTTGTTGAAAATCCATTGTTAACCTGGATCCCGCTAAAAAATATAATGGAAAAAGGCGAGCTAAACCTCCCCTTTGCTGAAGCTAAATTATCTCCAATTGCTGCGACTGACGTTGCAGAAGTTTGTACAAATATACTAGTCGAACCGGCCAGGCATATTGGTCATGCTTATGCCCTTACCGGCCCCGAATTGATAAATGGCAAAGAAATGGCACAAGCGTTATCAAACGCGCTTGGCTACGATGTTCAATATGTCGCTCAGTCACTGGACGATAGTGATAAGGTTCTGGACAACTTACTTGCAGAACGTAGCGCGCATACGGAAGCGCATTTAAAAGTCCTGACACGCTTAATAGCAGGTGGACGATATGAGGAAGTGACAGACACTCTGGAGACCCTGCTCGGACATAAGCCTACCAGGCTGGAAGAAGTATTCGCGTCAAATGAACGAGTACTCAGTGCTCGAAATAGACATTAAGGCAGCTTCGGAGCACATATAGCCTTAACGTTCAGGACCAGTATGGCTTCAGCAGAAATGGGACAATAGACACAGACCCAATGACGCAGGGATGGACGTCGCCCGGCCGCTTTAGCGGCGAGCGAACATCGTCTTTTCACGCCGCGCCTTTTTCCGTCATCTCTGCCGCTTTCAGCAAGGATTTAGCAGGTGAAGGCGCGGTCCTTCGCAAGGAAGAAAGGCCGTAAATACGCGACCGTACCGGAGAGCGGGATAATATCGTCGCTCAGCGCAATATTCAGCACATCCTTGAGATACCGTTTGCGGGTTTCAATACGCGTCCACAGCTCGGGAAAGGCGCGGGCAATGTCAGCCTGAAGCGCCCGATCCGCCAGCGCCACGCTCTCCTCGGCGCTGGTGCCGGTATAGCCCTTAACGGACGGAATGATGTCGATCTGCAGGATCATGCCGCTTTTCAGCGTCTGGGTGGAATGCGCAAAGATGGGCGATGACATCCACTCTTCGTCCGCGCTGAGGTGGCCTGGGTTCAGGTGCCAGCCGTAGGTCTCTTTCGGCAGAACGGACTCAATCAGCGCGTACATCTCCCCGCCCGTCATGCCGATTCGACACTGTTCAAGCCAGGTCACTACGGCCGCAAAATAGGGTTTTGCCACCCGGTCGAGATACGCTTTTTGGGTGTCCGGCAGCTCGCTTTCGTCTGCAATCACAAACCCGGTACGGCTGGATAAGCCGCCTTTAAACCCGGTGGTCATGGAAAGCGGCTGGCCCCGCCGTATCGGCTTCCAGGTCGGATAGAGATTGGCGTTTTCAAAGCGCTGTCCGGCGGCGGCGATCGTCACCACCGTGTTGTACTGCCCCTCAGCCGTGAGATAACTGCCCAGCTCAACCTCGCGAATGCCCGGTTCAACGGCGTTCATCGCATTAAGCATGCAGGTTGAAGCCAGATTCGCACCGTACTCATAATGGGCAATTTCGTTGGCGTTATTGGTGATGCGCGCGCCGCTATCCCCACCGATGAAAAGATGCGCCGCGTTTTCGAGCACCGCCGTATCCGGGACGCTGTTGCGGATGGCATCAACAATAAAAGCCGGTAAATCAAAGAGCTGTTTATTATCCGCGCGGGCAGCGGTAAACATTTTCCAGCCGACTAACCCAATTTTGGCCATGCTTTGCAGCCCTGTTTCGGCGAATAACGCTTCGAGCGGTTTTTCATGCTCCATGGGCTGGTTGGGCAAAGAGAAATAGGGGCTGTGCCTGAGCGTCAGCGGAATACGCGAATGGGCCGCCATTTTGAGGTTTTCATTGCCGAGGATCGCGGTCGCCGCCCCGCTCTTCTCCAGAATCAACAGGCCCTCTTCAAAGCGAGGGATAAAGCCGGTCAGGTATTCAAAATTGCTGCCGTGCTCTTTGTCAGCGTAAACGATCAGCGCGTCAAACCCTTCGGCACGCATGCCTGCGAGCAGTTTTTCCTTACGCGCCTGAATGGTGGCATCCGAAAGCGGCACGGGGGGCACGTTTGAAAACCCCCGTGGCGCCGCGACGGCCTGCAGCTTCACTGCGTTAACATCCATATGCTTACCCTTCCGTTTTGGTGATAGCCGTCAGCGCTGCGATCGCATCGGGCGGCAATATGCATTCCGCCGCCGCCAGGTTTTGCCGCAGGTGCGCCACGGAGGATGTTCCCGGGATAAGCAGGATATT
>CAMKZP010000373.1 GCA_946477805.1 uncultured Enterobacter sp. | reverse complement strand
CGAAATATCCACTCGACTAGTCGTCGGCAGCGTCAGATGTGTATAAGAGACAGGTCAGATAGTTAATACAGACCTGCACTTTGAGCGGCAGTTTGTCTTTTTCGGTATACAGGGCGTAGACCGGACGCGGGTCGGACTGGTAGCGCGGGAACAGGATTTCCAGCTCGCCGCTGTTGATCTCATTGATGACCCACATTAGCGGCACGTAGGCGATCCCGGCTCCGGCAACCAGCCAGCGCGAAATCGTCATCGGATCGTTGGTCACGAACCGGCCTGCCGGCAGCAGTTTCGTGGAGAGCCCTTCCGGAGCAATCAGCTCGAATTCATTATCGGGACGCACGCTGTATTCCAGCCAGGAGTGGTTGCTGAGGTCGGCGGGCTTTTCCGGCGTGCCGTACTGGGCCAGATAGCTTTTCGAGGCGCAGACCACCATTGGCATGCTGCCCAGTCGACGCGAAAACAGGCTCGAATCCTGCAGCGCGCCGACGCGGATCACCACGTCCAGCCCGTCCGCAATAAGGTCTGGCGCAGGAATACCCGTCACCAGGTTAACCGTTAATCCGGGATACTCTTTCAGCATTTCCGCCGTCATGGCAGCGAGAACATTTTGTGCCATAGTTGAAGAACAACCAATACGCAGCGTGCCGATAGGCGTGTTGTTAAAGGCGTACAGCTGCTCGTGAACATCCTGCGCTTCATGCAGCATGCGGCGACAGCCCTGGTAGTAAATTTTCCCGGCTTCCGTCAGGCCGATGCTGCGGGTGCTGCGGTTGAGCAGCTTCACCTGCAGCTCATCTTCCAGTTTTGAGACGGTCTGGCTGATGGACGAGACGCTCATCTGAAGCTGGCGTGCAGCGGCGGTAAATGAGCCAAGTTCAACCACTTTGGCGAAAACGGACATGCGTTTTAAACGTTCCATTGTTAACTCTGGCTTAAAAGTGATTTAGATCACATATTATAGATAACTGCATAACGGTTACGTTAATATATTATTAATTACATAACGGCTGCGCCACTCTCGCCCGGCTTTTCTTGCCCTCCTGCGGCGGCGCGTGCTTAAAAATTCTGTAGCCTGCACTCTCTCTAATCAAGGTCAACATGAGTCTGTTTCCCGTTATCGTGGTGTTCGGTCTGTCGTTCCCACCGATATTCTTCGAGCTTCTTTTATCACTGGCGATCTTCTGGCTGGTGCGCAAGGTGCTGATCCCTACCGGGATCTACGATTTCGTCTGGCACCCTGCATTGTTCAATACCGCGCTGTATTGCTGCCTGTTCTATCTGATATCGCGCATGTTTGTCTGAGGTTGATGTGAAAACGCTAACAAGAAAAATCTCCCGCACTGCCATCACCATGGCGCTGGTCGTCCTGGCCTTCATCGCAATTTTCCGCGCATGGGTGTATTACACTGAATCACCGTGGACGCGCGACGCGCGTTTTAGCGCAGACGTGGTGGCGATCGCCCCGGACGTTGCCGGGCTGATTACGGCGGTGAATGTCCACGACAACCAGCTGGTGAAGAAAGACCAGGTGTTATTCACCATCGACCAGCCGCGCTACCAAAAAGCGTTAGAGGAAGCAGAGGCGGACGTGGCCTACTACAAAGCGCTGTCCTCAGAGAAACGCCGCGAAGCCGGGCGCCGCAATCAGCTGGGCGTGCAGGCGATGTCCCGCGAGGAGATTGACCAGTCCAACAACGTGCTGCAAACCGTCCTGCACCAGCTCGCCAAAGCAGAAGCGACGCGCGATCTGGCGAAGCTCGATCTGGAGCGTACCGTTATTCGCGCGCCGTCAGATGGCTGGGTCACAAATCTCAACGTCTATGCCGGGGAATTCATTACCCGCGGCTCCACCGCCGTGGCGCTGGTGAAGCAAAACTCCTTCTACGTGCTCGCCTATATGGAAGAGACCAAGCTTGAAGGCGTACGTCCGGGCTACCGGGCAGAGATCACCCCGCTGGGCAGTAACCGCGTCCTGAAAGGCACCGTGGACAGCGTCGCCGCGGGCGTAACCAACTCCAGCAGCTCTAACGATACCAAAGGCATGGCGACCGTGGATTCCAACCTGGAATGGGTGCGCCTGGCGCAGCGCGTGCCGGTGCGTATTCATCTTGACGAGCAGCAGGGCAACCTGTGGCCTGCGGGTACCACTGCGACCGTGGTCATCACCGGCGAGAAAGACCGCGATACCAGCCAGGACTCCTTCTTCCGTAAACTCGCCCATCGCCTGCGCGAGTTTGGTTAATCGCTATGGGTATTTTCTCCATCGCCAGCCAGCACCTGCGCTTTGCCGTGAAGCTGGCGTGCGCCATCGTGCTGGCGCTGTTTGTGGGTTTCCACTTCCAGCTGGAAACGCCCCGCTGGGCGGTGCTGACGGCAGCCATCGTTGCGGCGGGTCCGGCGTTTGCCGCGGGCGGTGAACCTTATTCTGGCGCCATCCGCTACCGTGGGATGCTGCGTATTGTCGGGACGTTTATCGGCTGTATCGCCGCGCTCACCATCATTATTTTGATGATCCGCACGCCGCTGCTGATGCTCATGGTGTGCTGTATCTGGGCAGGTTTCTGCACCTGGGTCTCCTCGCTGGTGAAAGTGGAGAACTCTTACGCCTGGGGGCTGGCGGGCTATACCGCGCTGATCATTGTCATCACAATTCAGACCGAGCCGCTGCTTGCCCCGCAGTTTGCCGTTGAGCGCTGCAGTGAAATTGTCATTGGTATCGTCTGCGCGATAGTTGCGGATTTGCTCTTCTCTCCGCGCTCCATCAAGCAGGAGGTCGATCGTGAACTCGACGCGCTTATTGTGGCTCAGTATCAGCTGATGCAGCAGTGTATCGCGCATGGCGATAGCGAAGAGGTGGACAAAGCCTGGAGCGGGCTGGTGCGCCGCACGCAGGCGCTGGAAGGCATGCGCAGCAACCTTAACATGGAATCCTCCCGCTGGACCCGCGCCAACCGCCGCCTGAAAGCGCTTAACACCGTCTCCTTAACGCTGATCACCCAGGCGTGCGAAACCTATCTGATTCAGAATACCCGCCCGGAAGTTGTGACCGACACCTTCCGCGAGCTGTTTGCCGAACCTGTCGAAACGGTGCAGGACGTGCACAGGCAGCTCAAGCGTATGCGCCGGGTGATCGCCTGGACCGGTGAGCGCGACACGCCTGTGACTATCTATACCTGGGTAGGCGCCGCGACGCGTTACCTGCTGCTGAAACGCGGCGTGATTGGCAATACCAAAATCAGCGCGGCAGAAGAAGAGGTGCTGCAGGGTGAGGTGGTGATCAAGGCGGAATCGGCTGAACGTCATCATGCGATGGTTAACTTCTGGCGTACAACGCTGGCCTGTATGCTCGGGACGCTGTTCTGGCTGTGGACCGGCTGGACGTCCGGCAGCGGCGCGATGGTGATGATTGCCGTTGTGACGGCGCTGGCGATGCGTTTGCCAAACCCGCGCATGGTCGCCGTCGACTTCCTGTTCGGAACGATAGCCGCGCTGCCGCTTGGGGCGTTCTATTTCCTTGTTATTTTACCCTCGACGCAGCAGAGCATGCTGTTGCTCTGTATCAGCCTGGCGGTCATGGCGTTCTTTATCGGCATCGAGGTGCAAAAGCGCCGTCTGGGATCGCTGGGGGCCCTCGCGAGTACCATCAATATTCTGGTGCTGGATAACCCCATGACGTTTCACTTCAGCCAGTTTCTCGACAGCGCGTTAGGGCAGCTGGTGGGCTGTTTCCTGGCGATGATGGTTATCCTGCTGGTGCGCGATAACTCGCAGGCGCGTACCGGCCGCGTACTGTTAAATCAGTTTGTATCAGCTGCCGTCTCCTCCCTGACGACCAACGCCGCGCGCCGCAAGGAGAACCATCTTCCGGCGCTGTATCAGCAGCTGTTTTTACTGCTGAACAAATTCCCGGGGGATATCGCCAAATTCCGTCTGGCCTTAACGATGATCATTGCGCACCAGCGCCTGAGAAACGCGCCGGTACCGATCAATGACGATCTCTCTGCCTATCACCGCCAGCTGCGGCGTACCGCCGACCACGTGATCTCCGCCTCCAGCGATGACAAACGGCGCCGTTACTTCACGCAGCTGCTGGCAGAGCTGGACGTCTACCAGGAAAAGCTGAAAACCTGGAACGCCCCGCCGCAGGTGACCGAGCCGGTAGGCCGGCTGG
>CAMKZP010000372.1 GCA_946477805.1 uncultured Enterobacter sp. | reverse complement strand
ACCCCATACTTCAGCTACAGCGAATCGTTTGAACCTTCTTCACAGGCAGACGCGCAGGGCAAACCGTTCTCGCCGTCTAAAGGCAAACAGTACGAAGCGGGCGTGAAATACGTGCCGAACGATCGCCCTATCGTGATCACCGGTGCGGTCTACCAGCTGACCAAAACCAATAACCTGATGGCAGACCCGGCGGGTGGATTCTTCTCGGTTGAAGGCGGTGAAATTCGTGCCCGTGGCGTAGAGCTGGAAGCGAAAGCGGCGTTGTCTGCCAGCGTCAACGTTGTCGGTTCTTACACCTACACCGACGCGGAATACACCACCGACACCAATTACAAAGGCAACACCCCGGCGCAGGTGCCTAAACACATGGCTTCCGTGTGGGGCGATTACACCCTGTTTGATGGCGCCCTGTCTGGCCTGACGCTGGGTACCGGCGTGCGTTATACCGGCTCAAGCAAAGGTGACCCGGCCAACACCTTCACCGTGGGCAGCTACACCCTGGTTGATGCCCTTGTCAGATACGATCTGGCGCGCGTGGGCATGGCGGGCTCTAACGTCGCGCTTCACGTGAATAACCTGTTCGATCGGGAATACGTTGCGAGCTGCTTCAACACCTACGGATGCTTCTGGGGTGCTGAACGTCAGGTTGTTGCCACCGCGACCTTCCGCTTCTAATCTCTCTTTGGGCACGGTTCGCCGTGCTCTTTTTATTTAAGTTGGCTGACATGCAGGATAATAACATCCACTCCGACACCACCTTTACGCTCAACAATCTCTCCTTTCGCGTGCCCGGACGCACCCTGCTGCATCCGCTCTCTTTGACCTTTCCCGCCGGTAAAGTCACGGGCCTTATCGGCCACAACGGCTCGGGTAAATCCACGCTGCTGAAGATGCTGGGGCGCCATCAGCCGCCGTCAGAGGGCGATATTCTGCTGGATGGTCAGCCGCTGGAGAGCTGGAAGAGTAAAGCCTTTGCCCGCAAGGTAGCGTATCTGCCGCAGCAGCTGCCGCAGGCGGAAGGAATGACGGTGCGTGAGCTGGTGGCGATTGGGCGTTATCCGTGGCACGGGGCGCTTGGGCGCTTCGGCGTGGCCGACAGAGAGAAGGTGGAAGAGGCGATTGCGCTGGTCGGGTTAAAACCGCTGGCGCACCGTCTGGTGGACAGCCTGTCCGGCGGGGAACGTCAGCGCGCGTGGATAGCGATGCTGGTGGCGCAGGACAGCCGCTGCCTGCTGCTGGACGAGCCGACCTCCGCGCTGGATATTGCCCACCAGGTCGACGTGCTGGCGCTGGTGCATCGCCTGAGCCAGCAGCGCGGCCTGACGGTGATCGCGGTGCTGCACGATATCAACATGGCCGCACGCTACTGCGACTACCTCGTCGCGCTGCGCGGGGGCGAGATGATTGCTCAGGGCACGCCGTCCGAGCTGATGCGCAGCGAAACGCTGGAACACATCTACGGTATTCCGATGGGTATTCTGCCTCACCCTGCCGGGGCTGCACCGGTGAGCTTTGTGTACTGATGCTGGACAACATGCTTATTAGCCGCCGCCGCCTGCTGACGGCGATGGCGCTCTCGCCGCTGCTGCTCAACATGAACAGGGCCCACGCGGCGAAAATCGATCCGCACCGCATCGTGGCGCTGGAATGGCTGCCCGTTGAACTGATGCTGGCGCTGGGCATCACGCCGTACGGCGTAGCGGATATCCCCAACTACACCCTGTGGGTGAACGAGCCGAAGCTTCCGGACTCGGTTATCGACATCGGCCTGCGTACCGAGCCTAACCTCGAACTGCTGACGCAAATGAAGCCGTCCTTTTTATTCTGGTCAGCCGGGTACGGCCCGTCAGAAGAGATCATGTCCAGGATTGCCCCTGGCCGTGGGTTCTCCTTCAGCGACGGTAAAAAACCGCTGACCATGGCAAAAAATTCCATTAACGAGATGGCGCAGTTCCTCAATCGTGAAGCCGAGGCGAAACGGCATCTCGCCGAATTCGACGCGCTGATTGACTCCCTGAAGCCGCGCTTTGCCCGGCGTGGCGACCGCCCGCTGCTGATGGTGACGCTGCTGGACGCGCGCCATATGCTGGTCTTCGGCAAAAACTGCCTGTTCCAGGAAGTGCTGGATAGCTTCGGTATTCGCAATGCCTGGGAAGGGGAGATGACCTTCTGGGGCAGTACCGCCGTGGGGATTGACCGTCTTGCGGCGTTTCGCGACGTCGACGTGCTGTGCTTTGACCACGGCAACGAGCGCGACATGCAGGCGCTGATGGCAACTCCGCTCTGGCAGGCGATGCCGTTCGTGCGCCAGCAGCGCTTCCTGCGCGCGCCAGCGGTCTGGTTCTACGGCGCGACGCTGTCGGCCATGCACTTCGCCCGCGTGCTGGATAACGCGATGGGAGGCACGGCATGAATACGCGCGTTTCCCGCTTCCCGGCGCTGCTGCTGAGCCTTATTTTCCTCGCAGCGCTGGCGTTAACCTGGTTCAACCTGTCGACGGCGCTGCCGCGCGGGCAGTGGCGCGCAGCCTTTGCCGCGCCGGATATCGACAATATTCAGCAAATGCTGTTCCACTACAGCCTGCTGCCGCGCCTGGCGATTTCGCTGCTGGTCGGCGCCGGGCTGGGGCTGGTCGGCGTGCTGTTCCAGCAGGTGCTGCGTAACCCGCTGGCAGAGCCAACCACGCTGGGCGTCGCGACCGGCGCGCAGCTCGGGATCACTATCACCACGCTGTGGGCGCTGCCGGGGGCGTTAACCTCGCAGTTTGCGGCGCTGGCGGGCGCCTGCGTGGTGGGAGCGCTGGTCTTTGGCGTGGCGTGGGGCAAGCGCCTCTCGCCGGTTACGCTGATCCTGGCCGGGCTGGTGGTGAGCCTCTACTGCGGGGCCATCAACCAGCTGCTGGTGCTGTTCCATCACGATCAGCTGCAGAGCATGTTCCTGTGGAGCACCGGTACGCTCACCCAGACCGACTGGAGCGTGGTGCAGCGCCTGTGGCCGCAGCTGGTTGGCGGCGTGGTGCTGACGCTGCTGCTGCTGCGTCCGCTAACCCTGATGGGGCTGGACGACGGCGTAGCGCGCAACCTGGGGCTGGCCCTGTCGCTGGCTCGCCTGGCGGCGCTGACGCTGGCGATTGTGCTAAGCGCCCTGCTGGTGAACGCGGTGGGTATCATCGGTTTTATCGGCCTGTTTGCGCCGCTGCTGGCGAAAATGCTCGGCGCGCGCCGCCTGCTGGCGCGTCTGCTACTGGCCCCGCTGATTGGGGCGATGATCCTCTGGCTCTCCGATCAAATTATTCTCTGGCTGACGCGCGCGTGGATGGAGGTTTCCACCGGCTCGGTGACGGCGCTGATTGGCGCGCCGCTGCTGCTGTGGCTCCTGCCGCGCCTGCGCAGCATCAGCGCGCCGGCGATGGATGCTGGCGATAAGGTTTACGCCGAGCGTCAGTCCGTGCTGTGGTTCAGCCTGGCCGGGCTGGCGGTGCTGGTGATTGCATCGTTTGCGGCGCTCTCGCTTGGGCGCGACGCGACGGGCTGGCACTGGGCGACGGGGGATTTACTCAATGACCTCCTCCAGTGGCGCTGGCCGCGCGTTTTCTCCGCGCTGATTGCGGGCGTAATGCTGGCGGTGGCGGGCTGTATCATCCAGCGACTGACCGGTAATCCGATGGCGAGCCCGGAAGTGCTGGGGATCAGCTCCGGTGCCGCCTTTGGCGTAGTGCTGATGCTGTTCCTGGTGCCGGGAAATGCCTTTGGCTGGCTGATGCCTGCCGGGAGCATTGGCGCGGCGGTGACGCTGCTGATTATCCTGATTGCCTCCGGTCGCGGTGGCTTCTCGCCCCACCGTATGCTGCTGGCGGGGATGGCGCTGAGCACCGCGTTTACCATGCTGCTGATGATGCTGCAGGCGAGCGGCGATCCGCGCATGGCGCAGATCCTCACCTGGATTTCCGGCTCGACCTACGCGGCCACCGGCAGACAGGTGGTGAATACCGGGATCGTGATGATCGTCCTGCTGGCGATGGTGCCATTGTGCCGCCGCTGGATGACCATTCTTCCACTGGGCGGTGAAACCGCGCGCTCGGTGGGGATTGCGCTGACGCCAACGCGCGTGGGGCTGCTGCTGCTGGCGGCGTGCCTGACGGCTGCAGCGACGATGACCATCGGTCCATTGAGTTT
>CAMKZP010000371.1 GCA_946477805.1 uncultured Enterobacter sp. | reverse complement strand
GTGAAGGCGGTGAAGATCCTGCCCGTTACGGCACCAGCAAAGTGTCGCGCATCAAGCAGGTGGCATCCGGCCGCTTTGGCGTGACGCCAGCGTACCTGGTCAACGCCGATGTGATTCAGATTAAAGTCGCTCAGGGCGCTAAGCCGGGCGAAGGCGGCCAGCTGCCGGGTGACAAAGTCACGCCGTACATCGCGAAACTGCGCTATTCCGTGCCGGGCGTGACGCTGATCTCCCCGCCGCCGCATCACGATATTTACTCTATCGAGGATCTGGCGCAGCTAATTTTCGACCTGAAGCAGGTCAACCCGAAGGCGATGATCTCCGTTAAGCTGGTTTCCGAACCGGGCGTCGGCACCATCGCCACCGGCGTGGCGAAGGCCTATGCGGATCTTATCACCATCGCTGGCTACGACGGCGGCACCGGTGCAAGCCCGCTCTCCTCCGTGAAATACGCGGGCTGCCCGTGGGAGCTTGGTCTGGTGGAAACCCAGCAGGCGCTGGTGGCTAACGGCCTGCGCCACAAGATCCGCCTGCAGGTGGACGGCGGCCTGAAAACCGGCCTCGACATTATTAAAGCGGCGATTCTGGGCGCTGAAAGCTTCGGCTTTGGTACCGGCCCGATGGTTGCGCTCGGCTGTAAATACCTGCGTATTTGCCACCTGAACAACTGCGCAACCGGCGTTGCGACCCAGGATGAGAAGCTGCGTAAGAATCACTATCACGGCCTGCCGTTCAAAGTGACCAACTACTTTGACTTCATCGCACGCGAGACCCGCGAGCTGATGGCACAGCTGGGCGTGAAGCGCCTGGTAGACCTGATTGGCCGCACCGATCTGCTGAAAGAGCTGGAAGGGTTTACCGCTAAACAGCAGAAGCTGCAGCTGGGCAAGCTGCTGGAAACGGCTGAGCCGCACCCTGGCAAAGCGGTTTACTGCACCGAGAAGAACCCGCCGTTCGACAACGGCGTGCTGAACGCGCAGCTGCTGCAGCAGGCGAAAAGCTATGTAGATGATAAACAGAGCAAAACGTTCTGGTTTGATATCCGCAATACCGACCGTTCCGTGGGCGCGTCGCTCTCCGGCTACATCGCGCAGACGCACGGTGACCAGGGGCTGGCGGCAGATCCGATTACCGCGCACTTCAGCGGCACCGCGGGCCAAAGCTTCGGCGTGTGGAACGCAGGCGGCGTTGAGCTATACCTGACCGGCGATGCCAACGACTACGTCGGTAAAGGCATGGCGGGCGGCCTGCTGGCGGTGCGTCCTCCGGTTGGTTCCGCCTTCCGCAGCCACGAAGCGAGCATCATCGGCAACACCTGTCTGTACGGCGCGACCGGCGGCCGCCTGTTTGCAGCAGGCCGTGCGGGCGAGCGTTTTGCGGTGCGTAACTCCGGCGCCATCACCGTCGTGGAAGGCATTGGCGATAACGGCTGTGAATACATGACGGGCGGGATTGTTTGCGTCCTCGGCAAAACCGGCGTGAACTTCGGCGCGGGCATGACGGGCGGTTTTGCGTACGTCCTGGATGAAGACGGCGAGTTCCGCAAACGCGTGAACCCGGAGCTGGTGGAAGTGCTGGACGTTGACACGCTGGCTATTCACGAAGAACACCTGCGCGGCTTGATTACCGAGCACGTGCAGCACACCGGCTCTTCGCGCGGGGAAGAGATCCTGGCGAACTGGCCGGCGTTCTCTGCGAAATTCGCGCTGGTTAAGCCGAAATCCAGCGATGTTAAAGCCCTCTTGGGTCACCGTAGTCGTAGCGCAGCAGAGCTGCGCGTGCAGGCGCAGTAAGGGGTAGCAATGAGCCAGAACGTATACCAGTTTATCGACCTTCAGCGCGTCGATCCGCCAAAGAAACCGCTGAAGATCCGTAAAATTGAATTTGTAGAAATCTATGAGCCGTTTTCAGAAGGCCAGGCCAAAGCGCAGGCAGACCGCTGCCTGTCCTGCGGTAACCCCTACTGCGAATGGAAATGTCCGGTACACAACTACATCCCGAACTGGCTGAAGCTGGCCAACGAAGGGCGTATTTTTGAAGCCGCCGAGCTGTCTCACCAGACCAACACGCTGCCGGAAGTGTGCGGCCGCGTGTGCCCTCAGGACCGTCTGTGTGAAGGCTCCTGTACGCTGAACGACGAGTTTGGCGCGGTGACCATCGGTAACATCGAGCGCTATATCAACGATAAAGCCTTCGAGATGGGCTGGCGTCCGGATATGACCGGCGTGCGTCAAACCGACAAGCGCGTGGCCATCATTGGTGCGGGCCCGGCGGGCCTGGCCTGTGCGGATGTCCTGACCCGCAACGGCGTGAAGGCGGTGGTCTTTGACCGTCATCCGGAAATCGGCGGCCTGCTGACCTTCGGTATTCCGGCCTTTAAGCTGGAAAAAGAGGTCATGACCCGTCGCCGCGAAATCTTCACCGGCATGGGCATTGAGTTCAGGCTGAACGTGGAAGTGGGCCGCGACGTGCAGCTCGACGACCTGCTGAAAGATTATGATGCCGTGTTCCTCGGCGTCGGCACCTATCAGTCCATGCGCGGCGGTCTGGAAAACGAAGACGCGCCGGGCGTATTTGACGCCCTGCCGTTCCTGATTGCCAATACCAAACAGCTGATGGGCTACGGTGAAACTGCTGAAGAGCCTTTCGTCAGCATGGAAGGCAAGCGCGTGGTCGTGCTGGGCGGCGGTGATACCGCGATGGACTGCGTGCGTACCTCTGTTCGTCAGAACGCGGCACACGTCATCTGCGCCTATCGTCGTGACGAAGAGAACATGCCAGGCTCTAAGCGCGAAGTGAAAAACGCGCGTGAAGAGGGCGTGGAGTTCCAGTTCAACATCCAGCCCCTGGGCGTGGAAGTAAATGCCAACGGTAAGGTGAGCGGCGTGAAGATGGCGCGCACGGAAATGGGCGCGCCGGATGCGAAAGGCCGTCGTCGTGCGGAAATCGTTGCCGGTTCCGAGCACGTGATCCCGGCCGATGCCGTGGTGATGGCGTTCGGTTTCCGTCCGCACAGCATGGAGTGGCTGGCGAAGCACAGCGTGGAGCTGGATTCGCAGGGCCGCGTGATTGCGCCAGAAGGCAACGAAAATGCCTTCCAGACCAGCAACCCGAAAATCTTCGCCGGTGGCGACATCGTTCGCGGTTCAGACCTGGTGGTGACGGCGATTGCCGAAGGCCGTAAAGCGGCAGACGGGATAATGAATTACCTGGAAGTGTAATTTATGCATCTTTAAATAATATTAGTTTAAACAACTGATGATCACCCCGGTACAAACCGGGGTTTTCAAATATTTAAAACCATATCTATGGATATCTACATTGCTCCGCTGATTTCCATGTATCAATTTCCCCACTTTGAGAAGGATACTCCTTTATATCTGTCTCTTATACACATCTCCGAGTTTCAAGTTCCTTTGAATTTAATTCATTAATTATTTTACCTTGTGAAATCTTTGCACTATCGATACCATTATAAAAAGCTACGGAAAACCATGCATAAGCTTGTACTTTATCTAATGGAAACGCTCCGTCATCACTAGAGTAAAGTAAGCCCAGATTATTTTGAGCTACAGCGTAACCCTGGCACGCTGAGGATTCCAACAATTTCAATGCATTGTACTTATCAACCTGCATATTTCCGCCTCCCTGCAAATAATAAACCGAAAGAACATTTCGAGCTTTCATCGACCCTATTTCAGCGGACTTTTTATACCATTCCATTGCTTTGACATCATCTTTTGGAACACCAAAACCAGACCTGTACATATAACCTAAATTATTCATAGCTAGTGTATTATTCTTATCTGCAGCTCTTTTGAACCAATACCCCGCCACTTCATAACTCTGCTGCCCAGCAACCCCTTCCAGATACATAATTCCCAAATTTACTTGTGCTTGTTCAATCCCTTGTTCTGCGGCTTTGCTATACCACTTTCTTGCTTGCTGTAAATCGCTTACCACTCCGCGCCCATACTCATATGAGGCTGCAAGATTATATTGTGCAACTGCATAACCCTGTTCTGCCGATTTTTTATACCAATGAAATGCATAATTGTAATTTTTCTCAACACCTTTTGCTTTTTCATAGAGAAGACCAAACTCAGATTGTGCTTCCATATTACCTTGCTCAGCTTTTATACGTAATTTATCAATTGAACTTATCTTGCTGTCTCTTATACACATCTCCGAG
>CAMKZP010000370.1 GCA_946477805.1 uncultured Enterobacter sp. | reverse complement strand
GAGAAAAGCAGCGGATAGCGACCGCCTCGTCGGCGCGGTAGCGCAAAGTCGCCTGGCCGTTCAGCGGAAAAACGTATGCCTGGCGCACATGCGGATAACACATGCTGACCCCGGCCTGAGGCTGGCCGGGCAGCGCGTCGGCGCGGAGCAGGTTGATGGCATCCACGCGCTGCGCGTGCGGGTTTTCAACATCCCAGCGGTCGATCAGCAGGTTTTGCGTCACCTGAACGCTGCGGCGGAAAACGACGTCGCGGTAAGATGCGTCATCCCACTCTACCCGCGTTTTGCTGTCGGGCAGCGGGGCGGGCGTTTTCCAGTCCACTTCGCAGACCAGACGCGTAAAGCCGGGCTGCTCCTCATAATGCATTACGCGCGGCGCTGCGGGCGGCTGGTTCAGGCCGTTTACGCATAGGGTGTTGTGGGAAAATGAATTTTTATAGTACCCGTAGTGCAGCGGCGCGCCGTAGCCGGTGGTGCCGAGGTCCGGGAACAGCGCGTTTCCGCGAGTGAAAACGATCAGGTTAAGTCGATCGTAATGATCGTGTTCGCCGCCGTAGGGGCCGTGCTTAATGCACACGGCCCGCCCCGGCGCGTTGCGGATAAGGGTGAAGCCGACGTCAGGATCGTGCCGGCTGGCGGCGGGAATGGGCAGAGTCTCAGCAGGCAAGGGCTGGCCGTAGAGCAGGGCGTCCATATGGCTGCGGGGCGCGGTCCGGTAAAGGGAGGAAAGCCATCGCCCGTACTCTTTTTTGCCGTAATAAAAATAGGCAAATTCATAGATATCCGCATGGCCGGGCCGCTCCTGGCCGTTCACGCAGTCGTTCACTTTGGGCAGCGTCATATCCGGCATCAAGAGCGTTATCGGCAGGCTGAGCATCTTTGCGTAAAACGGCAGGTCGAGCAGGCTGTATTCACCGTTTTTAGCCAGCTTTTCAAAGGCGAAAAAGGCTTCCAGCGCGTAATAGTGATAGTGCAGCGACCCTTCAAACCATAAGCCCCCCGGCAGCAGGGCGTGCTCCAGCTGATAAAGCAGGCCGTACGGGCTGCGCACGGCGAATTCCAGATAGCTTTTATCGTCCAGCACCGCTCCGATAATCCCGACAGCGGCGCTGATTTTCACCTCGTGGTTGTGGATCTGATTGCTGCGATGCCGCATTAAAAACTCGGCTCCGCAGCGCAGCAGGCGGGTGGCGATGTACGCCTCCTGTTCCGCCGACAGCGCTGAGCGAATGAGGTCAAATCCGCGGGCGAAATCGGTGTGACAGTTGGCCTCGCAGAGCGTCTGGGCGTTGGCTTTGCCCGGGCCGTTGTAGGGGATCCCGCCGTGCTCCTGATAATCAGGGTAGTACCTGGCATAGTGCAGCAAAATATCGATGACCTTATCCCGGTAACGCGTCTCGCCGGTGAGCAGCCACAGCAGGCTCAGTTCATAACTCGCTTTCGCATTCAGCCCGTTCAGCCAGCGCCACCAGGCGCCGCTGTAGGGTTCTCCGGTAAAAATGGCGCCGTCCACGGGGCAGCGATGCGCGTTGGGAGAGTGCCGGTTCCAGAGCAAACGTACGCTGTGTTCCGGGCAGAAGTAGTAGTGGTTCCAGGTGGCGCAGCCGGTTTCGGGCACCAGCGTGTCGCTGTTTATCACATCGCTGTTACCCTCGATCAGCCCGGCGAGGATCGCCGGAGTGACCTTTTGCCGGGCGGCGGCGAGCTGTTCTTCGGTAAATTGTTTCACTGTGCACCTGTTCCCGTTTATTTCACCAGCGGAGAGCCTGGCGTTAAGAAATTGATATTCGCGGCATTCTCGTTTTTCAGAACGGCGACGCTTTGTAAGAAAGCGGCGTCCTTATAGGCTCTGGCTGCGGCCAGCATCGGGCCTGTCGCTTCCTCCGGCGTGTATTTCAGCTCTTTGTACTTCCAGCTGTCGGCCGGTTTGCCGGTTTGCTCGCTGATGAACGCAAACGCGCTTCTGGTCGTGCGGCCGTCGAGCTGAAAATTCCACAGGTCGTTTCCGGTATGTTCCCCGTAGCGGCCCATCCGGCCATAGGCGGCGAGGGCAAAGCTGGAATAATGGAAGGAGCGGGTGCGCTCAAGCTCCGCGGTCAGCTCGCCTTTGCTGTTGATCTGCGAAATGAGATGGCGGTATTTAAAGATCTCAATTTGCCGCGCGGCCTGCTTTTTATCCCCTGCGAACAGCGAGAACGCGGTGACCTGCGCGTCGTACCAGGCGCCGTGATTGTTATACCAGTTCGCCTCTTCTTGCCCGTTCTGGCTGGTTTTGAGCCAGTGCGTGTAGTCCGCGTACCAGCGCTGGTAGCCTTTGAAATCGCGATCCGAAAGCGCTTTAGCGTTGTGCAGCAGCACAATGCTATCGGCCACGTCAATCAGCACGCGGGTGTCGATAATGCCAATCCCGCGGCCGTTCACGATCCCGGGAATGGCCTGGGCGTAGTAAAGGTTCGGGTTCATCCGCGTCGCTTTGCGCAAAAACCAGGTCTGCAGCTGTGCGTTCGCCTTTTTTGCATATTTGGGGTCTCCGCTGTAAAACGCCGCCAGCGCTAAGGCGCGGATATCATCGGAGAAACGGACCATCCGCGCGCTGTCCGTATCGTCCGTTTTGGAGGAGGGGTTGATATGGCCATCGTCGCGAACGTAGGGGAGACGATCCGGCGTGTTTGGGTTTGGCCACCAGTAGGGACCAAAACTGTAGTAGTCGTGCCTGCTGCCGGATGCCGGCAGCAGCTTTTTGTGCGTCACGCTGTAGGGGGAATGCTGCAGAGCCGCATCCGCCTTTTTCATCAGCGCCTGAAGCGCTGGCGCATAGGTGGCGTCGTTGAGGCTGAATTTTTGTTTTATCTCCTGCATCTGCTGGCAGTCATAGGTCAGGCAGGTATCTGGCGCAGGGCTGGCGTACAGGGGAGCGGCGCACAGCAGGCTGGCGAGCGTTAGCGTCAGGTATTTCATTGGGTATCTCTCTAAAAATGCGGTTCAGGCCACCGCGGGTTTAAATGCCGGAGTCGGTTTTTTGATGAGTAACCACAGGAAGGCCGCACCGATCAGATCGAAAACCCCCAGCCCAATAAAGAACAGATTGTAGCCAACTACCGCCACCATCGCGCCGAGGAACAGGCTGAAGGCGAAGTTACCCATGCTGCCGGTGAAGGCGGCAAAGCCGGTTGCGGTTGCCACCTTTTGGCGGGGGAAAAGATCGGAGGACATACTGATGACGGTGATCGACAGGCACTGATGGGCAAAGCCCGCGACGCAAAACAGCGCGATTGCGGCGTACACGTTCTGCACGTAGCCCACGGCGGCCATTGACAGCATCAGCAGCGCGGCGAAGGTAAAGGTGATGCGTTTGGCATTGATGATGTGTACGCCGCGATTGTTGAGAAACTTCGATATATACCCGGCGGCCAGACAGCCTAAATCGGCCGTCAGGAAAGGGAGCCAGGCGAACATGGCGATTTCACTCAGGTTCATATGACGTACGGTAACCAGATACAGCGGCATCCAGTAGTGCAGGGTTCCCCAGGCGGGATCCGCCATAAAGCGGGGCAGGGAGATTGCCCACAGATTTTTATCTTTTATCATCGATCCCAGCGTGGCTTTCTCCGATGCCGCTACCAGGCCGTTGTCCGCCTGAACCTCGTCGTATTCAGCCTTCAGCAGAGCCGGATGTGTTTCCGGCGAGCGGTAGCACAGCAGCCAGAGAATACTCCACAGCACGCCGATGCCGCCGGTGACAACGAACGACATCTCCCAGTTGTAGTTGAGGATCGCCCACACAACCAGCGGCGGCGCGAGCATGGCTCCCAGCGAGGTGCCCAGGCTGTAAATCCCGCAGGCCAGACCGCGCTCTTTTGCCGGGAACCACTCCGCCGTCACTTTCATTCCGGCCGGATTAAACGCGGCTTCGGTTAAACCGAGCCCGCCCCGCAGGCAGGCAATCGGCAGCCAGCTGCTGAACAATGCGGTCAGCATGTTACAAAGCGACCACAGCGCCGCCAGTACGGCGAAGCTGATGCGCAGGCCAAATTTGTCGATGATGAAGCCGCAGGCAATCCCGCCGATGGCGTATGTGAAAGGAAACACTGACACAATCCAGGAGTATTGCTCGCTGGAGAGGTGCAGCGTTTTCATCATTTCCGGCGCCGCCACGCCGAGCGTGCTGCGCCTGTCTCTTATACACATCTCCGAGCC
>CAMKZP010000369.1 GCA_946477805.1 uncultured Enterobacter sp. | reverse complement strand
ATCAATTTCCTGCATTGTTCTGCCGCCTGTTTCCGTTGTGTTGTTCTTTATATTCATGGAAAACAACGCCCTTCGCTACCGCCGCGATAAGGTAAATTTTGAGATCTGCGTCACATAATGGTTGAGTTTTCGCCACACAACGCTTTAAGATCGTCTCCTCATCTTATATGCAACGAATCCCAGACATCCCTATGACAACGAACGCTGTTTCCCGCAAGGTGGCGTGGCTACGCGTGGTGACGCTCGCCATTGCCGCGTTTATCTTTAATACCACTGAATTTGTTCCCGTTGGGCTGCTGTCTGACATTGCCGGAAGTTTCCACATGGAGACGGCTCAGGTCGGGATTATGTTGACCATCTATGCCTGGGTCGTGGCGCTGATGTCGCTTCCCTTTATGCTGCTCACCAGCAGGATGGAGCGCCGCAGGCTGCTGATTGGCCTGTTCGTGGTCTTTATCCTCAGCCACGTTCTGTCGTTTATGGCGTGGAACTTTACGGTGCTGGTGATAAGCCGCGTCGGCATTGCCTTTGCGCACGCCGTCTTTTGGTCCATTACCGCGTCGCTGGCGATCCGCCTTGCCCCGGCGGGCAAACGCGCCCAGGCGCTGAGCCTGATCGCCACGGGTACCGCCCTCGCGATGGTGTTAGGGCTGCCGATTGGGCGTATCGTCGGGCAGTATTTCGGCTGGCGCACCACCTTCTTTGCTATCGGCATGGGCGCGCTTGTGACCCTGGTTTGCCTCATCAAGCTGCTGCCCGCGCTGCCCAGCGAGCATTCCGGCTCGCTGAAAAGCCTGCCGCTGCTCTTTCGCCGCCCGGCGCTGATGAGCATCTACCTGCTCACCGTAATCGTGGTGACCGCGCATTACACGGCATACAGCTATATCGAGCCGTTTGTGCAGGTGGTTGCCGGGTTTAGCGCCAATTTTGCCACCGTCCTGCTGCTGGTTCTTGGCGGTGCGGGGATTATCGGCAGCGTTCTCTTCGGCAAGCTGGGTAATCAGCATGCGTCCGCCCTCGTCAGCAGCGCTATCGGGTTGTTATTAGCCTGCCTGCTGCTGCTGATGCCTGCGGCGGGCAGCGAAAGCCATCTGGCGATCCTCAGCATCTTCTGGGGGGTGGCGATCATGGTGATTGGTCTGGGCATGCAGGTGAAGGTGCTGGCGCTGGCGCCGGATGCAACGGACGTGGCGATGTCGCTCTTCTCGGGGATATTTAACCTGGGGATTGGCGCGGGCGCGCTGGTGGGAAATCAGATAAGCCTGCACGTGTCGATGTCGGCAATTGGCTACCTGGGGGCAATCCCCGCGGGGATGGCGCTCATCTGGTCCGTGCTGATCTTCCGCAAGTGGCCGGTGGCGATGGAGGAGCAGGGCCAGCACGGGTGAGGTCTGTATTGCCGGGCGGCGACGCTGCCTTACCCGGCAATGCACTCAATGATAGTTCTTAATAATTTCCAGCACGCCGTTAATAATAAACTGCACGCCCATGCACACCAGCAGGAAGCCCATCAGGCGGGAAATCGCCTCAATGCCGCCCTTACCCACCCAGCGCATTATCGCGCCCGAGCTGCGTAAAGAGAGCCACACGATAATGCCGATGATGACAAAAATGAGCGGCGGCGCAACGGTCAGCACCCAGTCCGGGAAGGTCGAGCTGTCGCGCACCGTTGACGCCGAGCTGATGATCATCGCAATCGTCCCCGGCCCGGCCGTGCTCGGCATGGCCAGCGGCACAAAGGCGATGTTCGCGCTGGGCTCCGTTTCCAGCTCCTCGGATTTACTCTTCGCCTCCGGCGATTCATGCGCCTTTTGCGCAGGAAACAGCATGCGGAAGCCGATAAAGGCCACGATCAGCCCCCCGGCGATGCGCAAACCGGGGATTGAAATCCCGAACGTGTTCATGACCAGCTGCCCCGCGTAATAGGCAACCATCATGATGGCAACGACGTAGACGGAGGCCATCATCGACTGCTGGTTGCGCTCCGCCGTGTTCATGTTTCCTGCCAGCCCCAGAAAGAGCGCGACCGTCGTTAACGGGTTAGCCAGGGGCAGTAACACCACCAGCCCAAGACCAATCGCTTTAATCAAATCCACCATAGTGCTTCGCTGTCCTTATCCATAATTAACAGCGCAATTATAGGGTGAAAGCGCGCCGTTGAGCCATCCGCACAACGTAAGGATTGTTTTCGAGGCACAGGATAACCATCCGTTATGTTTATGATTTGAAAGCGCGTAAAAAAAGTTCATGAAACGTTTTAGCAATTCGTGGCATCGGCTCATTCATTCAGTTGACTTATACTTGCCTGAGCAATAATATCTGCCGTGACTAAACTACTTGCCAGGGCAACCATTGTGAAAAGCACCAGTGACCTCTTCAACGACATAATTCCACTGGGTCGTCTTATTCATATGGTGAACCAGAAAAAAGATCGCCTGCTCAATGACTACCTGTCGCCGCTCGATATCACCGCCACCCAGTTTAAGGTGCTGTGCTCTATTCGCTGCGAGGCGTGCATTACGCCGGTTGAGCTTAAAAAGGTGCTCTCTGTCGATCTGGGCGCGTTGACCCGCATGCTGGATCGCCTCGTCTGCAAAGGATGGATAGAACGAAGCCCTAACCCCAATGACAAGCGTGGCGTACTGGTGAAACTCACCCGGGACGGTGCGGCCATGTGCGAGCAATGTCATCAATTAGTAGGACAAACACTGCACCAGGAACTAACAAAAAACTTAACGGCAGATGAAGTGGCAACGCTTGAGCTTTTGCTTAAGAAAATACTGCCGTAAACAGAAAAGAGGTATGACGATGTCCAGACGCAATACTGACGCTATCACCATTCATAGCATTTTGGACTGGATCGAGGATAACCTGGAATCGCCGCTCTCCCTTGAAAAAGTGTCAGAGCGTTCAGGTTACTCAAAATGGCACCTGCAACGGATGTTTAAAAAAGAGACCGGTCATTCATTAGGTCAATACATCCGCAGCCGCAAGCTGACGGAAATTGCCCAAAAGCTGAAAGAGAGCAATGAGCCGATCCTCTATCTGGCCGAGCGTTACGGTTTTGAATCGCAGCAAACCCTGACGCGCACGTTCAAGAACTACTTCGACGTGCCGCCGCATAAGTATCGGATCACCAGCATGCCGGGTGAATCCCGCTATCTCTATCCGTTAAAACACTGTAGCTAATTATCGCCTGTACAGACGTAATTGAGGAAATCATGAAAGCTATCGCCTCCGCCGCCCTCGCCTTGCTGGTGCTGTTTTCCAGCCAGACCTTCGCGGAGCAAACTCCCCGTGCAACGCAGCAAAATAATCGCGATGCGATGATTTTGCCGTCAGCACATGACCAGTCACCCTTTGATTTCAACCATATGGGCGCTGGTAGCGACAAATCCGACGAATTAGGCGTGCCGTATTACAACCACGACCTCTGATTCGTTTTGCCCCGCCGATGCGGGGCTTTTTTTTGCCCTATCCCCGCACTCGCGTCGAACGACGAAAACGCAGGCCAAACACGTTGATGTACAGCCCGGCCATAATCAGCGCCGCGCCGAGAAGCTGCAGCGCGCTCAGCTTTTCATCCAGCAGCAGTGCCGCACTGGCCAGACCGACGACCGGCACCAGCAGCGACAGCGGCGCCACGCGCCAGGTTTCATACCGCCCCAGCAGCGAGCCCCAGATGCCGTAGCCCACAATGGTGGCGACAAACGCAAGGTAAATGAGCGACAAAATGGTCGTAAGGTCGATCTCGACGAGGCTGTTCAGCATCGCGTCCGCGCCGTCCAGAATAAATGACGCCGCCATAAAGGGCACAATCGGAATCAACGCGCTCCAGACCACCAGCGACATCACCTGCGGGCGCGTCTCATGCTGCATGATGAGTTTGTTGAAAATGTTTCCGCAGGCCCAGCTCAGCCCTGCCGCCAGGGTCAGCATAAAGCCCAGCAGCGCAACGTGCTGGCCGTTCAGGCTGGCCTCAATCAGCACCAGCACGCCAAATACTGCGAGGGTGATCCCCGCCAGCTGCTTGCCCTGCAGGCGCTCGCCAAACACGAATGCGCCCAGAATGATGGTAAAGAACGCCTGCGCCTGCAGCACCAGCGAGGCCAGCCCGGCGGGCATGCCGAACTTAATGGCGCAAAACAGAAAGGCAAACTGCCCGAAGCTGATGGTCAGGCCATAGCCCAACAGCAGCTTCAG
>CAMKZP010000368.1 GCA_946477805.1 uncultured Enterobacter sp. | reverse complement strand
ACGAGATTTCTGCCTGTCTCGTGGGCTCGGAGATGTGTATAAGAGACAGGTTCTCAAACCGTTGGGATGTTGTCTGAAATGGCAGCAAACTATCCCGTAATTGAAGAGACTTTCCGTGAAGCTTCTGATGCACTGGGTTATGATCTGTGGGCGTTGACTCAGCAGGGTCCGGCCGAAGAGCTGAACAAGACCTGGCAGACTCAGCCAGCGCTGCTGACCGCCTCCGTAGCGCTGTGGCGCGTATGGCAACAGCAGGGCGGTAAAGCGCCTGCGCTGCTTGCGGGCCACAGCCTGGGTGAATACTCTGCCCTGGTGTGTGCGGGCGTGATTGCCTTTGCGGACGCCGTCCGTCTGGTTGAACTGCGCGGTAAATTCATGCAGGAAGCGGTACCGGAAGGAACGGGTGGCATGTCTGCCATCATCGGTCTGGATGACGCTGCTATCGCGAAGGCGTGCGAAGAGTCAGCTGAAGGTCAGGTGGTTTCACCGGTCAACTTCAACTCGCCGGGCCAGGTTGTCATTGCCGGTCATAAAGAAGCGGTTGAACGTGCGGGTGCTGCCTGTAAAGCTGCTGGCGCGAAACGCGCGCTGCCGCTGCCGGTGAGCGTGCCGTCTCACTGCGCGCTGATGAAGCCTGCTGCCGATAAACTGGCCGTTGAGCTGGAAAAAATTACCTTTAACGCACCGACGATTTCCGTTGTGAACAACGTCGATGTGAAATGCGAAACCGCGCCGGAGGCTATCCGTAACGCGCTGGTTCGCCAGCTTTACAGCCCGGTACAGTGGACCAAAACCGTTGAGTTTATGGCGTCACAGGGCGTTGAGCATCTGTATGAAGTCGGTCCTGGTAAGGTCCTCACCGGTCTGACAAAACGTATTGTTGACACCCTGACTGCCTCGGCGATTAACGAGCCGGAAGCCCTGTCAGCGGCACTCTCGCAATAAAAGAGGAATACCATGAGTTTTGAAGGAAAAATCGCACTGGTCACCGGCGCAAGCCGTGGTATCGGCCGTGCCATTGCTGAAACACTGGTCGCGCGCGGCGCGAAGGTGATTGGAACGGCAACCAGCGAGAATGGCGCTCAGGCCATCAGCGACTATCTGGGTGCGAACGGTAAAGGTCTGGTACTGAATGTGACCGAACCTGCATCTATCGAATCGGTTCTGGAAAATATTCGCGCAGAGTTTGGCGAAGTGGATATTCTGGTAAATAATGCCGGTATTACACGCGACAACCTGCTGATGCGAATGAAAGATGATGAGTGGAACGATATTATCGAAACCAATCTTTCATCTGTATTCCGTCTGTCAAAAGCGGTAATGCGCGCTATGATGAAAAAGCGTCATGGTCGTATTATCACTGTTGGTTCTGTGGTGGGTACCATGGGAAATGCTGGTCAGGCTAACTACGCTGCGGCGAAAGCGGGTCTGATCGGTTTCAGTAAGTCGCTGGCGCGTGAAGTCGCGTCTCGCGGTATTACTGTAAACGTTGTTGCTCCGGGCTTTATTGAAACGGACATGACGCGTGCGCTGACCGACGATCAGCGTGCGGGTACGCTGGCAGCTGTTCCTGCGGGCCGTTTAGGCGACCCTAAAGAAATTGCCAGCGCGGTTGCATTTTTAGCCTCTGACGAAGCGGGTTACATCACTGGTGAGACCCTCCACGTCAACGGCGGGATGTATATGGTTTAACCACGATCGAAAATATTTGCGTTATTAGGGCGAATGGCCTCAAAATAACGTAAAATCGTGGTAAGAACTGCCGGGATTTAGTTGCAAATTTTTCAACATTTTATACACTACGAAAACCATCGCGAAAGCGAGTTTTGATAGGAAATTTAAGAGTATGAGCACTATCGAAGAACGCGTTAAGAAAATTATCGGCGAGCAGCTGGGCGTTAAGCAGGAAGAAGTTGTGAACTCCGCTTCCTTCGTTGAAGACCTGGGCGCAGATTCTCTTGACACCGTTGAGCTGGTAATGGCTCTGGAAGAAGAGTTTGATACTGAGATTCCGGACGAAGAAGCTGAGAAAATCACCACCGTTCAGGCAGCCATTGATTACATCAACGGTCACCAGGCGTAAGTGAACATCTCCAGGCGGTCATTCGACCGCCTGAGTTTTATCTTTTTTAGTCCCACGAATCTCTTTTTTTATCCCTCCCTGGAGGACAAACGTGTCTAAGCGTCGTGTAGTTGTGACCGGACTTGGCATGTTGTCTCCTGTCGGCAATACCGTAGAGTCTACCTGGAAAGCTCTCCTTGCCGGTCAGAGCGGCATCAGCCTAATCGACCATTTCGATACTAGCGCCTATGCAACGAAATTTGCTGGCTTAGTAAAGGATTTTAACTGTGAAGAGATCATCTCGCGCAAAGAACAGCGCAAGATGGATGCCTTCATTCAATATGGAATTGTCGCTGGCGTACAGGCCATGCAGGATTCTGGCCTTGTCATTACGGAAGAGAACGCAACCCGTATCGGTGCCGCTATCGGCTCCGGGATTGGCGGTCTTGGTCTGATCGAGGAAAACCATACCTCTCTGGTGAATGGTGGACCACGTAAAATCAGCCCGTTCTTCGTTCCGTCCACGATTGTTAACATGGTGGCGGGTCACCTGACCATCATGTTTGGTCTGCGTGGGCCAAGCATTTCTATCGCTACCGCATGTACCTCTGGTGTACATAACATCGGCCAGGCCGCGCGTATCATCGCGTACGGCGATGCAGATGCTATGGTTGCGGGCGGTGCTGAAAAAGCCAGTACCCCGCTGGGTGTCGGCGGCTTCGGTGCGGCGCGTGCGCTCTCTACCCGCAACGACAACCCTCAGGCGGCAAGCCGCCCGTGGGATAAAGACCGCGACGGTTTCGTGCTGGGCGACGGTGCAGGGATGATCGTCCTGGAAGAGTACGAACACGCGAAAAAACGTGGCGCTAAAATTTATGCTGAAATCGTTGGTTTCGGTATGAGTAGCGATGCCTACCACATGACGTCACCTCCGGAGAACGGCGCAGGTGCTGCGCTGGCAATGGAAAACGCGATTCGTGATGCGGGCATTACGCCAGCGCAGATCGGCTACGTTAACGCGCACGGCACCTCTACGCCGGCAGGCGATAAAGCAGAAGCTCAGGCGGTTAAGTCTATCTTCGGCGAATCTGCCAGCCGCGTGATGGTGAGCTCCACGAAATCCATGACCGGACACCTGCTGGGTGCTGCGGGAGCGGTAGAGTCAATTTACTCTATCCTTGCGCTGCGCGATCAGGCCGTTCCGCCAACCATCAACCTGGATAACCCGGATGAAGGTTGCGATCTGGACTTCGTTCCGCACGAAGCGCGCCAGGTGAGCGGTATGGAGTACACCCTGTGTAACTCCTTCGGCTTCGGCGGCACTAACGGCTCGCTGATCTTTAAAAAGGTCTGAGTCTGCGAGTTCCCTCGCAAACAAAAAAGGTCCGCTTGTCGGGCCTTTTTTATTAAGCCTGCTCTGCTTGTCTGCTGTTTAACATCCTGCCAGACTGTTCGCCCACGCATAAGGAGCCTCCATGTTTTTAATCAATGGCCTTGAGCAGGATTCTCTGCCTGCGAGCGACAGGGCAACGCAGTTTGGGGACGGCTGCTTCTCGACGGCACGGATCCTCGACGGCAGGGTATGCCTGCTGGATGCGCATATTGGCCGCCTGCAGACCGCCTGCAAAACCTTACTTATTCCCTTTACGCAGTGGGACAGGCTGCGCCACGAAATGCTCCTGCTGGCCGCTGGCAATGACAATGGCGTGCTCAAAGTCGTCATCAGCCGCGGCAGCGGTGGCCGGGGCTACAGCGGAGCCAACTGCGAGCACCCCACGCGAATGCTCTCCGTATCCGCCCGGCCTGCCCACTACGACCGCTGGCGTACAGAAGGGGTAACGCTGGCGCTTAGCCCCGTTCGGCTCGGACGAAACCCCATGCTTGCCGGAATTAAACACCTTAACCGCCTGGAACAGGTGCTTATTCGTACTCATCTTGAACAGACGGATGCCGACGAGGCGCTGGTTCTTGACAGCGAAGGGTTCATTACGGAATGCTGTGCGGCTAATTTACTCTGGCGGAAGGGGCGTGACGTGTTTACGCCTTCGCTGGAGCAGGCTGGGGTGAAGCTCCACGATGGCCGCACTGCTCCCGGCCGCCAGGTGGTGTGGCAGGCGGCTGAGGGACTTGATCAGGGCCGTCACGC
>CAMKZP010000367.1 GCA_946477805.1 uncultured Enterobacter sp. | reverse complement strand
AGATGTGTATAAGAGACAGGGCGTGCTGTACGTGAAGGACGATATTCTGCAGGCCATGCCGCCGTGGGAAGGGGGCGGCTCGATGATCGCCACCGTCAGCCTGTCGGAAGGCACCACCTACGCGCGCGCCCCGTGGCGTTTCGAAGCGGGCACGCCAAACACCGGGGGGATTATCGGGCTGGGCGCGGCGATTGAGTACGTCTCTGCGATCGGTCTGGAGGCCATTCAGGACTATGAGCAGCACCTGATGCGCTACGCTCTGCAGGCGCTCGCCGACGTGCCGGATTTAACCCTGTACGGCCCGGCGGAGCGTCAGGGTGTGATAGCCTTTAACCTGGGTAAACATCACGCCTATGACGTGGGCAGCTTCCTGGATAATTACGGCGTTGCCGTGCGCACCGGCCACCACTGCGCGATGCCGCTGATGGCGTATTATCAGGTGCCTGCGATGTGCCGCGCGTCGCTGGTGATGTACAACACAACGGAAGAGGTCGACAGGCTGGTGGCGGGACTGAAGCGCATCCATCAGCTGCTGGGCTAACGGAGAAGCAAGAGATGGCAGAGCTGCCGGACAAAGAAAAACTGCTGCGTAACTTTGGACGTTGCGCAAACTGGGAAGAGAAGTACCTCTACATCATCGAGCTGGGGCAACGGCTGCCGCCGCTCGCCGAAGAGGCGCATCGCCCGGAGAATATTATTCAGGGCTGCCAGAGCCAGGTCTGGATCGTGATGGAGCCTGACGGCGAGGGCATGATTCAGTTACAGGGCGACAGCGACGCGGCCATTGTGAAAGGGCTTATTGCCGTTGTTTTTATTCTTTATCACCAGATGTCTCCGCAGGATATCGTCGCCTTTGACGTTCGTCCGTGGTTTGAACAAATGGCGCTGACGCAGCACCTTACCCCGTCCCGCTCGCAGGGGCTTGAAGCGATGATCCGCGCCATTCGCAGCAAAGCTGCAATCCTTAGCTAGACTTAAAAGACAGCATTCATTCTGTTTCGCGAGGTGGTTCCCGCCTCGCTGGTTTTTCAGCTTTCTGGCGTTCTGTCAGTGAATAAGGAATATCAGCATGAAGCGCGCGTCTCTCATAACTCTATTACTCCTCGGTTCGCTCGGTGCGCTGAATTCAGCCAGAGCGGTGGATTACCCCTTGCCGCCCGCGGGCAGCCGCCTGATTGGGCAAAATCAAACCTACACCATCCAGGAAGGCGACAATAAGCTGCAGGCCATCGCCCGGCGGTTTAATACGGCAGCGCAGCTGATCCTTGAAGCCAATAATACCATTGCCCCCGTGGATCCTGCGCCGGGTACGGTGATTACCATCCCGTCCCAGATGCTGCTGCCGGATACGCCGCGCGAAGGTATTGTGGTTAACCTGGCCGAGCTGCGGCTCTACTATTTCCCGCCGGGAGAAAACAGCGTTCAGGTTTTTCCGCTCGGCATTGGTCAGCTTGGGCTGGAAACGCCGGTTAGCACCACCCGGGTGAGTCAGAAAATCCCAAATCCTACCTGGACCCCCACCGCGGGCATCAGGGCGCGCTCGCTGGCGCAGGGCATCAAACTGCCGCCGGTGGTCCCCGCAGGGCCAAATAACCCGCTGGGACGCTTTGCGCTGCGTTTAGGAATAGGTAATGGTGAGTATCTTATTCACGGCACCAGCGCGCCCGACAGCGTGGGCCTGCGCGTCAGCTCCGGCTGCATGCGTATGAATGCCCCCGACATTAAGGCGCTGTTTGAACAGGTGCGCGTCGGCACGCGGGTGCAGATCATCAACGAGCCCGTTAAGTACGCCGTAGAGCCGGACGGTAAACGCTATATCGAAGTCCACCGCCCGCTGGCGCAGGTGGAGGGCGAAAACCCGCAGGTTACGCCGATAACCCATTCAGCTGATTTCGCGGCGTTTGTCTCCGAGTCGGGCAGTGATAAGGCGCTTATTGAAAAAGCGCTGTCGCGCCGCGCGGGGATCCCGATTGCGGTGTCAGCGACGCAGGGGCCGTCAGCGAATCATTCCGTATTGTCGGTGCAGAACAGCCGAGTGTCGGCGGCGGTTGCCGAAGATGAAGGAGAGAAGGTGACGCAGTAGCGGTATAGCGAAGGCAAAAAAAATGGCGCACAATGTGCGCCATTTTATTAACAGGTACTATTACTTACGGTATTTAGTAGCCTGGTTGTCCAGACGCTGGTTAGCGCGAGCTGCGTCGTCTTTAGCAGCCTGAACGTCGGAACGGATTGCGTTCACGTCGTTGCTCAGCTGGTCAACTTTAGCGTTCAGAGTCTGAACGTCAGAAGACAGCTGGTCGATTTTAGCGTTGCTGGAGCAACCTGCCAGCAGAGTAGAACCCAGGATTACCGCGCCCAGTACCAGTTTAGTACGATTCATTATTAATACCCTCTAGATTGAGTTAATCTCCATGTAGCGTTACAAGTATTACACAAAGTTTTTTAGGTTGAGAATATTTTTTTGATGGGAATACGCCTATTTTTGATCGTTCGCTCAAAGAAGCAACGAATTCGGCCTGATTGACGAAAAAGCTATGTAAAAAAAGGCATTTTTCATCGGATTCATCTTAGATAAATCGCGATTAAATAGAAAAACCCGATTTGCTTTTTGAATAGAGTTGGCCAATCCGGGAATAAAAAAAGCGCCCCGAAGGACGCTTTTTAACAGAAATAATTCGTTCGGGAATTATTACAGCACGTGAACAGAGGCAGTGTTGGTTGTGCCTGCCGGTACCAGAGCGCCGGAAACCATCACCACAACGTCACCTTTCTGCGCCAGGCCGCGCTCAACGAGCTGCAGCGCGACTTCTTTACCCAGACGGTAGAAATCATCGGTAGAGGCGATCTCTTTCACCAGGTGTGGCACCACGCCTTTGCTCAGCACCAGCTGGCGAGCGGTGGTTTCGTTGGTGGTCAGCGCCAGAATTGTTGCATCCGGGAAGTATTTACGGATAGCGCGGGCAGATTTACCGCCCTGGGTAGCCACCACGATCAGCGGTGCTTCCAGCTTCTCTGCGGTTTCTACAGCACCGCGGCACACCGCTTCGGTGATGCGCAGCTTGCGGCTGTCGTTGTTGTAGTCCAGACGGCTGGTCATCACACGGTCAGTACGTTCACAGATGGTCGCCATGATAGAAACGGCTTCCAGCGGGTATTTACCCTTCGCGGATTCACCAGACAGCATGACCGCATCGGTACCGTCGAGGATGGCGTTCGCCACGTCGCCCGCTTCTGCGCGAGTAGGGCGTGGGTTTTTGATCATTGAGTCCAGCATCTGCGTTGCGGTGATAACCACTTTACGCGCGCGAACGCACTTCTCGATCATCATCTTCTGCGCGAAGATCACTTCTTCAACCGGGATTTCAACGCCCAGGTCCCCGCGCGCAACCATGATGCCGTCGGAAGCTTCGAGGATTTCGTCGAAGTTGTTCAGGCCTTCCTGGTTTTCGATTTTGGAGATGATCTGGATCTTCTCGCCGCCGTGCGCTTTGAGGTGCTCACGGATTTCAACCACGTCAGAACGTTTACGGATGAAAGACGCCGCAACGAAATCAACGCCTTGCTCGCAACCGAAGATCAGGTCCTGTTTGTCTTTTTCAGCCAGCGCTGGCAGCGCGATGGAAACGCCCGGCAGGTTAACGCCTTTGTTTTCGCCGAGATCGCCGTTGTTCAGCACTTTACAAACAACGTTTTTGCCTTCGATAGCGGTGACTTCCATACCGATCAGACCATCGTCCACCAGCACGGTGTTACCGACGGACAGATCGCTGGTGAAACCTTCGTAAGTTACCGCAACGATTTCGTTGTTACCGACAACGGATTTGTCAGTGGTGAAGGTGAAGGTCTGGCCCGCTTTCAGCGAAACGTCGTTGCCGCCTTCCAGTTTGATGGTACGGATTTCAGGACCTTTGGTGTCCAGCAGGATCGCTGCTTTCTTACCGGTCTTGCTCATCACGTTGCGCAAGTTCTGGATACGTTGACCGTGCTCTGCATAGTCGCCGTGGGAGAAGTTCAGACGCATCACGTTCATGCCAGCGTCCAGCATTTTGGTCAGCATCTCTTCAGATTCGGTTTTTGGGCCGATAGTACAAACAATTTTCGTCTTTTTCATGACAGTCTTAGTCTTTAAGTTGGGAAGGATATGGAAATCTCGCTCCGGGGGCGCACCGCCGCGGAGTCAAACCTGTGTTGCAAAAGAGTCTATGACACGCACTAAGGATAGGAGACA
>CAMKZP010000366.1 GCA_946477805.1 uncultured Enterobacter sp. | reverse complement strand
CGCCGTTGAGAACGGTCGCTTTGGCGACATCACGCCGATGGGCGATACCGCTGCCAGCGGGCATGAAGCGTTAGATGCCCACGGCGGGCTGGCGATCCCGCCGTTTATCGAGCCGCATATTCACCTCGATACCACCCAAACGGCGGGCGAGCCGAACTGGAACCAGTCCGGGACGTTGTTTGAAGGCATTGAACGCTGGGCCGAACGCAAGGCGCTGCTCAGCCATGAGGATGTAAAAGCCCGCGCGTGGAAAACGCTGAAATGGCAAATTGCCAACGGTATCCAGTTTGTGCGCACCCACGTGGACGTCTCTGACCCGACGCTGACCGCCCTGAAGGCGATGCTGGAGGTGAAGCAGGAGGTGGCCCCGTGGGTCACGCTGCAAATTGTGGCGTTTCCGCAGGAAGGCATTCTCTCCTACCCGAGCGGCGCGACGCTGCTGGAAGAGGCCCTGAGGCTGGGGGCCGACGTGGTGGGGGCGATCCCACACTTCGAGTTTACCCGCGAATACGGCGTGCAGTCGCTGCACATCGCGTTTGAGCTGGCGAAGAAATACGACCGCCCGCTGGACATCCACTGCGATGAAATCGACGACGAGCAGTCCCGGTTTGTCGAGACGGTCGCAACGCTGGCGTATGAGGCCGGTATCGGCCCGCGCGTAACCGCCAGCCACACCACCGCGATGCACTCCTACAACGGCGCGTACACCTCCCGCCTGTTCCGCCTGCTGAAGTTGTCGGGCATCAACTTTGTTGCCAACCCGCTGGTAAACGTTCATCTGCAGGGGCGCTTTGACGACTATCCGAAGCGCCGCGGCATCACCCGCGTGAAAGAGCTGCAGGAGGCGGGGATTAACGTCTGCTTCGGGCATGACGACGTGTTTGATCCGTGGTACCCGCTCGGCACCGGCAATATGCTGCAGGTGCTGCACATGGGGCTACACGTCTGCCAGATGATGGGCTATTCGCAAATCGACAGCGGCCTGAACCTGATTACCCACAATAGCGCCCGAACGTTTGGGCTGAATGACTATGGCATTGAGAAGGGGAATCCGGCGAACCTGATTATCCTGCCCGCGGAGAGCGGATTTGAGGCGGTGCGCTGCCAGGTGCCGGTGCGCTGGTCGATTCGTCAGGGCAGGGTGATTGCGTCAACGCAGCTGGCGCAGACGTGGATCCAGACGGATATCGGAGGAGAAGAGGTGAGCTTTGCCAGAAACAGCCCCTCTGCAGAGCGCAAAGGGGCGTAGGGAAGCGTGTTACGCCGCTGCCGTATTGTGCTGGCGGTGGCGGGTCACGAAGCCCAGGATGAAGCACATAATGAACACTACGGCATACAGACCGTTCGCGGTGTGCAGCGCTGCCAGCGGGCCGCTGTGGGCCACGATCGGGCCGGTGACCACGAAGGTCAGCATGGTGCCGATGGTGCCGCAGGTCAGCACGAAGTTGACCAGCTTAGGCGAGGCCACTTTGGTCTGCAGGGAGCCCAGAGTAATAATAGAGGTGTAAATCGCGCTGGAGAAGAAGCCCAGGGTCAGAATGAACCACGGCATATGCTCCGGCGAGCCGTTGATGAACAGATACATCAGCACGGTGGCCAGGCCCGCCAGCACGGTCAGAATGCGCTGCAGATCGAAGAAGCGCAGGATGAAGCTAAACGCCCACATGCCGAACATGTAAGACATCCAGAAATCGCTCACCAGTTTGCCCGCGTCGTTCAGGCTCATGCCCAGGCCTTTGGCGTACTCCGGTACCCAGGAGATAAAGCCCAGCTGGCCGAGGATGTAGCACAGCGCGGCAACGGAGAGGAACAGCACGCCGATGCCCCATTTTTCTTTCGCCACCGGCTCCGCCGCGGTCTGCGCTTTTTTACCCAGCACCGGGAATTCACAGCCGAAGGTCAGAATAAAGATCGCCACGTAGACCAGGCCGATACAGGCATACACCCAGTACCACTCAATGCTGCGGGCCAGCAGATAAGCGGCAACCATCGGGAAAATCATGCCGGCCATGCTGAAGAAGGAGTCGGTGAACAGCAGACGCGCGCCGCGCTGGCGGCCTTCATACATGTGGGTAATCAGGAACGTACCGATGGACATGGTGATCCCGCTCACCAGCCCCAGCACGAACATGGCGGCAGAGAACAGGGCGATGCTGTGGCTCAGCATCAGGCCCGCCACGGCGGCGACCATCAGCACAAAACCAAAGCGCAGCTGGGTTTTGAGGGGGACAATTTCCATCAGCCAGGCGTTCAGGAAGATAGAGATCAGGATCCCCGCGTTGAGGAAGGTGAAGGTGTTACTCATGCTGGAAACGGGCAGGTGGAAGTAGTCTGCGATATTTCCCATCACCATCCCGGTGACGATCACCAACGCGCCGGTCAGGGCGTAGGAGAAGAAGCTGATCCATGTGAGCTTGATGCGATTGCTGTTAGTCATGTCTGGCCTGTTCAGAAAAAGAAAAGCGCCCATTGGGCGCTGAGAGCGGGCAGATTTTAGACTCGAAAGTGATCTAATTAAATTTTTTCGGAAAATTTCTATCACATTTGCATATTTTTGTGTGACTCAGATCACGTAAAATGGCGTGGTTGCCAATCGTTTGCGCGGTAACAACTGTTTCAATTTCGTAAAATTAGGTAAAAGGCTGGTCTACATTCATACTGCTCTTTAGAATCAAGCCATTCGCTTTTTATACTGCGCTTTGTTAAGGAATTCTCATGCTCAAATCAACACTGGCGGCTGTTGCAGCTGTGTTTGCTCTTTCTGCCGTTTCCCCTGCTGCGCTGGCAGCCAAGGGCGACCCTCACGTTCTGCTGACGACCTCTGCCGGGAATATTGAGCTGGAGCTGAACAGCCAGAAAGCCCCAGTTTCTGTGAAAAATTTCCTCGACTACGTGAACAGTGGTTTTTACAACAACACCACGTTCCACCGCGTGATCCCGGGCTTTATGGTGCAGGGCGGCGGTTTTAACGAGCAGATGCAGCAGAAGCAGCCAAACCCGCCAATTAAGAATGAAGCCGACAACGGCCTACTCAACAAGCGCGGCACCATCTCAATGGCGCGTACCGCCGATAAAGACAGCGCAACCAGCCAGTTCTTCCTCAACGTGGCGGATAACGCCTTCCTCGACCACGGCCAGCGCGATTTCGGTTATGCCGTTTTCGGTAAAATTGTGAAAGGTATGGACGTGGCCGACAAGATTTCTCAGGTACCTACCCACGACGTCGGTCCGTACCAGAACGTGCCGTCAAAACCGGTCGTTATTCTCTCCGCGAAAGTCCTGCCTTAATCCTCTTGCACACGGGCGGTTCACGTCCGTGTTCGTTGGCCCTCCCTGCGAAACCGCGTTTTGCTGCTTATACTTGTGGCAAACGGACATTTCAGGGAGGCGTTAAGTGAAAAAACTCACCGAGAAGCAAAAATCCCGTCTCTGGGAACAACAGCGTAACCTCAATTTTCAGGCCAGCTGCCTTCTTGAAAAAGGTAAGGGTCCTTCGGATCCCCATATTGAGACGCTTGAACTGGGGCCGCCTGCGCCCGGTTTGCCCCATCTGTGCCTGATTCACCGCCATGTGTACCGCCATGAGATGAAGCAGGCTGGCGAGGTCCGCACCGCCGATATAGCCAAGGGCGACATACCTTTTTGTCATTTCGAGTATATCGAGAAGGTGGGTAACGAACTGATGGCGGCACTGGAAAACGACAGGTATCTGGTGGGGCTCGAGAAAGAGGCGTTCACAGCAAAAATGAGCCACTACTACTGTGAAATCAACATGCTGCATCCTTTTATGAGCGGGAATGGCATTGCCCAGCGCATCTTCTTTGAACAGCTGGCGATCCACGCGGGCTACCAGCTGAGCTGGAAGGATATCGATCCGCACGCGTGGGCCTCCGCCAACCAGAGCGGTGCGATGGGGGATTTAACCGCGCTGAACGCTATCTTTGCCAAAGTAGTGAGCGAAGCGCGGGAATCTGAGTAGAATAGGGCGGCATTTTTTCGGGAGCCGCCATGATTCTGCTGATTGATAACTACGATTCCTTCACCTGGAACCTCTACCAGTATTTCTGCGAGCTGGGAGCGGAGGTGGTCGTTCGCCGCAACGACGAGATCGCCCTGGCCGATATCGGGACGCTGGCTCCGCAGAAAATTGTTATCTCTCCGGGCCCCTGCACGCCGACGGAATCCGGCATCTCGCTGGAGGTTATTCGCCACTGCGCGGGCCTGTCTC
>CAMKZP010000365.1 GCA_946477805.1 uncultured Enterobacter sp. | reverse complement strand
TACGAGATTTCTGCCTGTCTCGTGGGCTCGGAGATGTGTATAAGAGACAGCCGCTGGTGATTGGCGTCGTGGATGCCTTCCGCGCCGCGGGCCTGACAATCTTCGGGCCAACGGAAGGCGCGGCGCAGCTGGAAGGCTCTAAGGCCTTCACCAAAGATTTCCTCGCGCGTCACAACATCCCGACGGCAGAATATCAGAACTTCACCGAAGTGGAGCCTGCCCTGGCCTACTTACGTGAAAAAGGCGCACCGATTGTGATCAAGGCCGACGGCCTCGCGGCCGGGAAAGGCGTTATCGTGGCGATGACCCTCGAAGAAGCCGAAGCCGCGGTTCAGGATATGCTGGCGGGCAACGCCTTTGGCGACGCGGGCCACCGTATCGTCATTGAAGAGTTTCTCGACGGCGAAGAAGCCAGCTTTATCGTGATGGTCGACGGCGAGCATGTTCTGCCGATGGCCACCAGCCAGGATCATAAGCGTGTGGGCAATGCAGACACGGGTCCAAACACCGGCGGGATGGGCGCTTACTCCCCTGCTCCGGTCGTCACCGACGACGTGCATCAGCGCACGATGGACCGCATCATCTGGCCTACCGTGAAGGGGATGGCGGCGGAAGGCAATACCTATACCGGCTTCCTTTACGCGGGTCTGATGATCGACAAGCAGGGTAACCCGAAGGTTATCGAATTCAACTGCCGCTTCGGCGATCCAGAAACGCAGCCCATCATGCTGCGCATGAAATCTGACCTGGTCGATCTGTGTCGGCAGCCTGTGAAGGCAAGCTGGACGAGAAAACCTCCGAGTGGGATGAACGTGCCTCTCTGGGCGTGGTGATTGCTGCGGGCGGTTATCCGGGCAGCTACAGCAGCGGAGATGAGATCCACGGCCTGCCGCTGGAAGAGATCGACGGCGCGAAGGTGTTCCATGCGGGCACCAGGCTGGCAGACGACGATCGCGTTTTGACTAACGGCGGCCGCGTGCTGTGTGCTACCGCGCTGGGCCATACCGTGGCAGAAGCGCAGAAGCGCGCCTATGCGCTGATGGCGGATATTCACTGGGACGGCAGCTTCAGCCGCCAGGACATTGGCTATCGCGCGATTGCGCGGGAGCAGGGAGAGTAATTTCACACCCTCACCCTAACCCTAACCCTCTCCCTCAAGGGAGAGGGGACTTAAATCAAAAACTCTTTTCTGTCGGCTGCCAGGTGCAGAAGTCTTCGTTCGCCACCAGCAGCAGCTGAGAGCCTTGCGGCGCGTCAAGCCACGCTACGCCCACTTCCACTGATGAATGACGCTGACGGCGTTCAATGTGCTCAATGGCCCAGGATTCGAGGTCAGGCTTCACCGTCTGCCCTTCACAGGTCGTCACAGACCCATCGGCATGCCAGCGCCCCTGGCGCAGCACAACGCGTCCCTGACGCAGCGCATCGCTGGTCTGACGGATTTGCTCCGCACGGAAGCGGTAAAGGGCGATTTGGTCGCTGGAAAGCTGCTGTCTCTGACCGCTGACTTCGCGCTGCATAAAGCTCAGCCCGCCGTGGTCATCAAAACGCACTTTCACGTGTTCGGGGATCTTGCTGTAGACGTTGAGTTCGATCAGCGTCAGGTCATCGCCCTGCCAGCGATACTCGGCGGTCGAGGTATTGCCGTTATGCCACGGGCTAAAAGCGGAGAGCAGATGTACGTCATCGCTTGAATCTTTGCGCCAGATCCTGACCGCTCCCTGGTTGTCAGCGTAGCCGCTGGCCGTAAACGGAGGGAGTGAGGTGTCGTGGCTACAGGCTGACAGCAACAGCACGCCTGCCAGCGCGAGCGTTCCACGCCAGAAAGACAAAAGGGGCGTTGCCGCCCCTTCGTTAAAACTGTTCACTGCCACGCGTCTTACTTAACTGCGTCTTTCAGTGCTTTACCAGAAACAAATGCCGGCACGTTAGCTGCGGCGATTTTGATTTCTTTACCGGTCTGCGGGTTGCGGCCAGTACGCTCAGCGCGGTGGTTCACTTTGAAGGTACCGAAACCAACCAGTTGTACAGCATCGCCTTCTTTCAGAGACTCAGTAATAGCAGCCAGGGTAGATTCCAGAGCAGCTTTAGCCTGCACTTTAGACAGATCAGCCTTGTCCGCAATTACATCAATCAGTTGAGTCTTGTTCATAAGTTATCCTTTCAATGTGTTTATCGCTTGCTAAGCATCGAGTGCGACGAAAATGCCAAAAAAGCACTCTCCTGCATACACGCACCGATAGCCACTTTTTTTCGCCCCCCAAATGTAGACCAGACGGGGGGCAGAAGGGAAGAGTCGAGGAGCGACAAAACAGGCGTTAAATCACGTTTTGTTGTCTCACTGGTTAAAAATTATACCAATATTGCTCTCACCGGCCTCACGCAAGTCCGCACGCAGCCCTTTGATCAGCTCAATATCACGCTCTTCACACTCAGCCAGCAGGCGGAAAATCTCCCACTGAATGTCCCATTCTTGCTCAACGGCCGGGTTCGCCCGCAGCTCTTCGTCGGTCATTTCGCGGCCTGCCTGGGTCATTTCCAGCATCGCCACGGTCGTAATGGAAGCCTTACTGACTTCGATCGCATGCTCAAGGGTTTCACCGCTGAGGCGGGAGTGGATCAGCTCGCTTAACGCCACGCAGGCATCAATGGCCGGGTAGACGCCGTACAGGTCATAATCATCCGCGGCCGGAATGGCTTCTTCCAGCTTTTCGAGCTGGGAGTCGAAATTCACCTTCGCATCTTTGACCGTCAGCGTTTCCCAGATTAAATCCAGAATACGTCGATAAATCTGGCCTTCGCCAAACGCGGTTTGCTTGCAGAACGCGGCATAGTTGGGATACATGCGCTCGCACAGGCAGGCCATAAAGGTGACGTGCTGCCAGCTTTCCAGCTTCTCAAGGCGCAGATGAATCGGGTTTTGTAACATGATGATGTCTCGAATCGAAAATTAGCCGCAGTTTACCTGAATCACGGCTGAATTTCCTGCCAACGAATGAATGCAGGACGCGAGGAGGCGACGGCATCAGCCCAGCGCGTCGGTTCCGGTAAGCGGTAGCCCTTCATGCAGCGCTGTACCCATGCAAGAGCGCTATCCATGCCCACCCGATGCCCGGTGGCGATGAACAGAGGGTTGCAGCGCGCCTTGCTGCGCCAGACCCACGCCAGCTGTTCACCTTTGTCGATGAGCGGCGCCAGCGCGCCCGGCTCGGCGGAGAGGGGCTCAAACTTACCGCAGAGGCGTTTCTTGGCGACGCCGATGGTCGGTACGTCCACCAGCAGGCCAAAGTGGCTGGCAACGCCTAAGCGGCGCGGATGGGAAATACCGTGTCCGTCAACGAACAGCAGGTCAGGTTTCTGTGAAAGCTGCTCCCACGCAGCAAGCAGCGCGGGATATTCGCGAAAGGAGAGAAAGCCGGGTATGTAGGGCATGGTGGTGGCGATACGCGCCACCTTGTGCTCCACCAGCTCAAGCGACGGGTACTTCAGTACCACCATCGCCGCCCGCGTCACCTCACCGCCCTGCTCAAACCCGACGTCCGCTCCGCCAATGTACTGCGGGGGATCCCTGTCCAGCCGATCCTCGCGGACCACCGATGAGGCCAGTTCAATCTGTTGAGCGCGTAGCGACGCGAGATCCATAACGACTCCTTACTTGTGATATTGGGCAGAAAGCCGATGCACCGCCTCCACAAATACGCCTGCGTGTTCTGGCGGCACATCCTGATGAATGCCGTGGCCGAGGTTAAACACGTGGCCTTCACCCTGGCCGAAACCAGACAGTATAGTCGACACTTCTTCTTCAATACGGGCCGGCTGAGCATAAAGCATGGACGGATCCATATTCCCCTGCAGCGCGACTTTGTCGCCCACGCGACGGCGCGCATCGGCAATATCGGTCGTCCAGTCGAGGCCCAGCGCATCGCAGCCGGTCGCCGCCATTGCTTCCAGCCACTGGCCGCCACCTTTGGTAAACAGCGTGACCGGCACCCGGCGGCCGTCGTTTTCACGCAGCAGGCCGTCAACGATTTTGTGCATGTAATACAGGGAGAACTGCTGATAGTCGCGCCCGGTCAGCACGCCGCCCCAGGTGTCGAAAATCATTACCGACTGCGCGCCCGCTTTGATCTGCGCGTTGAGGTAGAGCGTGACGCTCTTCGCCAGCTTGTCGAGCAGCGTGTGCAGGGCCTGTCTCTTATACACATCTCCGAGCCCACGAGACAGGCAGA
>CAMKZP010000364.1 GCA_946477805.1 uncultured Enterobacter sp. | reverse complement strand
TTGCCGCAAAGTTTGGCAGCGTCTGGCACGCGGTGTACGTCGAAACGCCGCAGCTTCACGCCCTGCCGGAAAATCAGCGTCGTGCCATCCTGAGCTCGCTGCGGCTGGCGCAGGAGCTGGGCGCGGAAACCGCCACGCTCTCCGATCCTGCGGAAGATAAAGCCATTCTGCGCTACGCCCGCGAGCATAACCTGGGCAAAATCGTCATTGGCCGTCGCCAACACCGGCGCTGGTTTAGCCGTGAATCCTTCGCCGACAGGCTGGCCCGCCGCGCGCCGGATCTGGATCTGGTGATCGTGGCGCTGGATGACAGGCCCACGCCCCTGCCCAGCCGCGCGCCGGACGCCCGTCCCTTTGGCGATAAATGGCGGATCCAGATCCGCGGCTGCCTGATTGCCGTCGTGCTCTGCGCCCTGATTACCGTGATTGCCAGCCGGTGGCTGATCGCCTTCGACGCCGCCAACCTGGTGATGATCTACCTGCTTGGCGTGGTGGTGGTAGCTCTTTTTTACGGACGCTGGCCGTCCGTGCTGGCGACGGTCATCAACGTCGTCAGTTTCGATCTTTTCTTTATTGCCCCGCGCGGAACGCTCGCCGTGTCCGACGTACAGTACATTCTTACCTTTGGCGTCATGCTCACCGTCGGGCTGGTGATCGGCAACCTGACGGCGGGCGTTCGCTATCAGGCGCGCATCGCCCGCTACCGCGAGCAGCGCACCCGCCATCTTTATGAGATGTCGAAATCGCTCGCCGTTGGCCGGACGCCGCTGGATATTGTCCAGACCAGCGAGCAGTTCATCCGCTCAACGTTTCACGCCAATAACCTGGTCCTGCTTCCGGACGAGCACGGCACGCTGCGCCCTCTCACCCCGGCATCCGGCATGACGCCGTGGGATGAGGCCATCGCGCGCTGGAGCTTTGACAAAGGGCTGCCCGCCGGCGCGGGAACGGACACCCTGCCCGGCGTGCCTTATCAGATCTTACCCCTGCGCAGCGCCGATAAAAATCAGGGGCTGGTGATCGTTGAGCCGTCAAACCTGCGCCAGCTGATGATCCCCGAACAGCAGCGCCTGCTGGAAACCTTTACGCTGCTGGTCGCCAGCGCGCTGGAGCGTCTGGCGCTCACCGCCAGTGAAGAGCAGGCACGGCTGGCGAGCGAGCGCGAAAGCATTCGTAATTCGCTGCTGGCGGCGCTCTCTCACGACCTGCGCACGCCCCTCACCGTCCTGTTTGGACAGTCCGAAATTCTGACGCTGGACCTGGCCGCTGAAGGGTCAAAACACGCGATGCAGGCCAGCGAGATCCGCCAGCACGTGCTCAACACCACGCGCCTGGTCAATAACCTGCTGGATATGGCGCGCATTCAGTCAGGCGGGTTTAACCTCAAAAAAGAGTGGCTCACGCTTGAAGAAGTGGTGGGCAGCGCGCTGAAAATGCTGGAGCCGGGCCTGGGCGGTCGTCACATTGCGCTGAACATGCCGGAACCGCTGACGCTTATCCACGTCGACGGCCCGCTGTTTGAACGCGTGTTGATTAACCTGCTGGAAAACGCGGGCAAATACGCGGGCGCAAAAGCGCAGATTGGCGTAAATGCCTCGGTGGAAAATCAGGCGCTCCAGCTTGAGGTCTGGGACACCGGGCCCGGCATTCCTGCGGGGCAAGAACAGGCGATTTTTGAAAAATTCGCGCGCGGTAATAAGGAGTCGGCCATCCCCGGCGTGGGGCTGGGGCTGGCGATTTGCCAGGCTATTATTGAGGTGCACGGTGGAACCCTTTGGGCAGAAAACCGTCCGGAAGGCGGGGCGCGTTTTTGTGTTAAACTTCCTCTCGATGCCCCACCAGAACTTGATGAATTACCAGAGGATTTGTGATTAACGTTCTGATTGTTGAAGATGAACTCGCCATTAGCCGATTTCTGCGCGCCGCGCTGGAAGGCGACGGCCTGCGCGTACATGATGCGGGCACGCTGCAGCGTGGGTTAATCGAAGCCGCCACGCGCAAGCCGGACCTGGTGATTCTCGATTTGGGGCTGCCGGACGGTGACGGTATCGATTTTATCCGCGAAGTTCGCCAGTGGAGCCAGATGCCGATCCTGGTGCTCTCCGCCCGAACCGAAGAGACGGATAAAATCGCCGCGCTGGACGCCGGGGCGGATGATTATCTGATCAAACCCTTCGGCATTGGTGAACTGCAGGCCAGGCTGCGGGTGGCCCTGCGTCGGCACGGTGGCACAACGCCGTCCGACCCGGTGCATACGTTTGGCGACATCCGCGTTGACCTTGCCGCACGGCGCATCCTGCGCGGCGAAGAGGAGATCCACCTCACGCCCATCGAGTTTCGCCTGCTCGCCGTGCTGCTCAATAACCACGGCAAAGTCCTTACCCAACGCCAGCTGTTAAGCCAGGTCTGGGGGCCCAACGCCGTCGAGCACAGTCATTATTTACGCATTTATATGGGCCACCTGCGCCAGAAACTCGAAGCCGACCCTGCGCGCCCTCGCCATTTATTAACCGAAACCGGTATCGGTTATCGGTTTATGCTTTGAATGACTATTCATTTTTATTTTCCTCTGCGCATTACCCCGCGGTTAATATTCATTGAACCCTGCCCACCTGTTATTTCCATGCCTTTTTTCTTCGTTATTAAACATTAAAAACACCTGCTATTAACACAATCCACACAAAACAGCATTTTGATCTGCATTATGCATTTTTAGCGAATGATTATTTCTGAAATGATCGAATAAGGGTGATCTCGCTCACGGTTAACCCTCTTTTCAGGGATAAAATGACCCTGCTTTCAATTACTGAAAGGATATTAAGCATGGAAAACAACAATCGTTTAATGCCCCATATAAGGCGAACAACACATATCATGATGTTCGCCCACCGTAACTGCTTTGACTTTCATCTCTTTAACGCCCGGTAGTCCTTCGACTTCTGGGCGCATCTGCTTACAGGCCATCCTGAAACACGCTATTTAACAGGCTGTTGCCTGTGAGCCCGTGCGCCCCTTTCTCTCGATCCAGACGCATCCGCAGCCGGGCGGACTGGATTATATTCATTAAACAGCAATGAACTGATTTTATATCAGCGGCCTCACTTTGCTTTTTTACCGGTGAATATCGATTTCTTCCTGAAGGAGAAGTCGAGGGACTCCTGTTGTCAAAAATAAAGAGATAAAGATGAAAAGTTTAAAAATTGCCGCCAGCCGTACTTGCCCAGACTGTTTTATTACCCCGCGTGAAATAGTGGATATCCACGCGACCGATTATATTGACGTTGCCGCCGTCGTGTTGGCCGTTAGCGATATTGCTGAGGGTGCGATAGATGAAATAGAAGCAACCGGATTTGGCATTCCCGTTTTTATTGCCACCCATAAGGAAGAGCTCGTTCCGGCGGAGTATTTGTCGCGCATTCATGGCGTTTTTGAGTTCGCCGAAACCAGCAGCGATTTTTACGGACGTCAGCTGGAGGCGGCAGCCCTGAAGTATGAAACCCAGCTGCGCCCGCCGTTCTTCCGCGCGCTGGTCGATTACGTTGAGCAGGGCAACAGCGCGTTTGACTGTCCCGGCCATCAGGGCGGGCAATTCTTTCGCCGCCATCCTGCCGGAAACCAGTTCGTCGATTTCTTTGGCGAAACGCTCTTCCGCTCCGACCTGTGCAACGCCGACGTCGCCATGGGCGATCTGCTGATCCACGAGGGCGCCCCCTGCATTGCTCAGCAGCATGCCGCACAGGTCTTTAACGCAGACAAGACCTACTTCGTGCTGAACGGCACCTCGTCATCGAACAAAGTGGTGCTGAACGCCCTGCTCACCCCCGGCGACCTGGTGCTGTTCGACCGTAACAACCATAAATCCAACCACCACGGTGCGCTGCTGCAGGCGGGCGCAACGCCGGTGTATCTGGAGACGGCGCGCAATCCGTACGGCTTCATCGGCGGCATTGACGCGCACTGCTTTGAGGAGACCTATCTGCGGGAACGGATCGCTGAAGTCGCCCCGGGCCGCGCGCGCGACGCGCGTCCGTTCCGCCTGGCGGTGATCCAGCTGGGGACCTACGACGGCACGATTTACAACGCCCGTCAGGTGGTGGATAAGATTGGTCATCTCTGTGACTACATCCTGTTTGACTCCGCATGGGTCGGCTACGAGCAGTTTATTCCGATGATGGCCGACTGCTCCCCGCTGCTGCTGGAGCTGAACGAGAACGATCCCGGGATTCTGGTCACGCAATCGGTGCATAAGCAGCTGTCTC
>CAMKZP010000363.1 GCA_946477805.1 uncultured Enterobacter sp. | reverse complement strand
GTACAGGTTTATGACCATGCAGGTGGATGGCTACAAGCGCTGGCGGATTACGCAGCAGATTGTGATGCCGCCGCAGCCGATCGATCCCTGGATGTGGGGTCCGCACCCCTGGCGCTATGGTTACTCCGGCTGGGGCTGGTATAACCCGGGTCCCGCACAGGTTCAAACCATCGTAACTGAGTAACATACTGTTATTGTTAGTAAAGAGACAGCGGCTCAGCCGCTGTCTCTGTTTTTTTACGAATAAAACGAAAAAAAAGAGTGACGCGCTTCGCAACCTGTAATCTGAACAATTAATAAACTGGTACGCTGAGTTAATATAATGTTAACAAACTGTTTATTATCGGGGCTGTGATGACGACGAACACTCATTTCAGAGGTGATGCATTGAAGAAGGTTTGGCTCAACCGTTATCCCGCAGATGTGCCTGCGGAGATCAATCCTGACCGTTATCAATCCCTGGTTGAATTATTTGAACACTCGGTTCGGCGCTATGCTGACCAGCCCGCGTTCGTGAACATGGGCGAGGTCATGACCTTCCGCAAGCTGGAGGAGCGCAGCCGGGCGTTTGCTGCTTATCTGCAGGAAGGATTGGGGCTGCAAAAAGGGGACCGCGTCGCGCTGATGATGCCAAACCTGCTGCAATACCCGGTTGCGCTGTTTGGCATCCTGCGAGCGGGCATGATCGTTGTCAACGTAAACCCGCTGTACACGCCGCGCGAGCTTGAGCACCAGCTGAACGACAGCGGAGCGGCCGCGATTGTTATCGTCTCGAATTTTGCCCACACGCTGGAAAAAGTGGTCGACAGAACCCAGGTCAGGCACGTCATTCTGACCCGCATGGGCGACCAGCTCTCCACGGCCAAAGGCACGCTGGTGAATTTCGTCGTCAAGTACGTGAAACGCCTGGTGCCGAAGTATCACCTGCCGGACGCCATCTCCTTTCGCCGCGCGCTGCACGCGGGCTACCGTATGCAGTATGTCAAACCGGAACTGGTCTGCGACGATCTGGCGTTCCTGCAGTACACCGGCGGGACGACGGGCGTCGCCAAAGGCGCCATGCTGACCCACCGCAACATGCTGGCCAACCTTGAGCAGGTGAACGCGACGTACGGCCCGCTGCTGCATCCGGGTAAAGAGGTGGTGATCACGGCGCTTCCGCTTTATCACATTTTCGCGCTGACCATGAACTGCCTGCTGTTTATCGAGCTTGGCGGTCAGAATATCCTCATCACCAACCCGCGCGATATCCCGGGCCTGGTCAAAGAGCTGGCAAAATACCCGTTCACCGCCATGACGGGGGTCAACACCCTGTTTAATGCTCTGCTCAACAACAAAGAGTTCCAGCAGCTTGATTTCTCAACCCTGCACCTCTCCGCCGGTGGCGGGATGCCGGTTCAGCAGGCGGTTGCCGAGCGCTGGGTGAAGCTGACCGGCCAGTATCTGCTGGAAGGCTACGGCCTGACGGAGTGCGCGCCGCTGGTCAGCGTCAACCCGCATGACATCGACTACCACAGCGGCAGCATCGGCCTGCCGGTGCCGTCAACGGACGCTAAGCTGGTGGACGATGACGGTAACGAGGTAGCCCCCGGCGAGCCCGGCGAGCTGTGCGTCAAAGGGCCGCAGGTCATGCTCGGCTACTGGCAGCGCCCGGATGCGACAGACGACATCATTAAAGACGGCTGGCTGTATACCGGTGACATCGCCGTGATGGACGACGAAGGTTTCCTGCGCATCGTTGACCGCAAGAAGGACATGATTCTGGTGTCCGGCTTCAACGTCTATCCGAATGAAATCGAAGACGTGGTGATGCAGCACAGCGGCGTGCTCGAAGTGGCGGCGGTGGGCGTGCCTTCCGGCAGCAGCGGTGAGGCGGTGAAGATTTTTGTGGTCAAGAAAGATCCTTCCCTTGGCGAGGACGAGCTGATTACCTTCTGCCGCCGTCAGCTGACGGGCTATAAGGTTCCGAAGCTGGTGGAATTTCGCGATGAACTGCCAAAATCCAACGTCGGAAAGATATTACGACGAGAATTACGTGACGAAGCCCGTGCCAAAGTAGACAATAAGGCCTGAGCCTCACGTTAATCGCCCCAGACGCCGGTTAAGCCGGCGTTTTTTATGGGCGCAAATAAAGAGAATACGATTTGAATTACCAGATGATCACTACCAACGACGAGCTGGCTTCGCTGTGCGAGGTGACGCGTGAGTGTCCCGCTATCGCCCTGGATACGGAATTTGTCCGTACCCGGACGTATTACCCGCAGCTGGGTCTGATTCAACTGTATGACGGCAAACACGTCTCGCTGATCGATCCCCTCGGCATCACCGACTGGTCCCCGATGCGCGACCTGCTGCTGGATACTGCCGTCACGAAATACCTGCACGCGGGCAGTGAAGATCTGGAAGTGTTTCTCAACACCTTTGGCATCATGCCGCAGCCGCTGATTGATACGCAGATCCTCGCCGCGTTCAGCGGACGCCCGCTATCCTGGGGCTTTGCCGCCATGGTGGAGGAATACACGGGCCTGGCGTTGGATAAAAGCGAATCACGCACCGACTGGCTGGCCCGCCCGCTGACCGAGCGTCAGCTCGACTACGCGGCAGCCGACGTCTTCTATCTGCTGCCGATTGCCGGACAGCTGATGAAAGAGGCGCAAGCGTCCGGCTGGCTCTCCGCCGCGCTGGACGAGTGCCGCATGACGCAGCAGCGCCGTCAGGAAGTGGCCGATCCGAAAGAGGCCTGGCGCGACATCACTAACGCCTGGCAGCTGCGCACGCGTCAGCTCGCCTGCCTGCAGCTTTTAGCCGACTGGCGTCTGCGCAAAGCCCGCGAGCGCGATCTGGCGGTGAACTTTGTGGTGCGGGAAGAGCACCTTTGGGCCGTCGCGCGCTACATGCCGGGCAGCATGGGCGAGCTGGACAGCATTGGCCTTTCGGGCAGCGAAATCCGCTTCCACGGCAAAACCCTGCTGGCGCTGGTGGCTCAAGCGCAGGAATTACCCGACGACGCGCTGCCGGAACCGCTGCTGAATTTGATGGATATGCCGGGCTACCGCAAGGCGTTCAAGGAGATCAAGGCGCTGGTGCAGGAGGTGGCGACGGAAAGCAAGCTGAGCGCGGAGCTGCTGGCATCGCGTCGGCAGATTAACCAGCTGCTGAACTGGCACTGGAAGCTGAAACCACAGAATGGACTGCCGGAGCTGGTGGCGGGCTGGCGCGGGGATCTGATGGCCGATCGCCTGAATGCGCTGCTGGAAGGATATCCGCGCTAAAGAATTGTAGTCCCGGGCGGCGCGATGGCTGCCCGGCCTACAAAACGACAAACGCGTTAACGCGACTCTTCCGCTTCCGGTAGCGTCACGTTCAGCTCCAGGATCGAAATATCCCCGTCTTTTTGCTCCAGCTGTACGGTGACCATTTCCGGGTCAATCTGCACGTACTTACAGATCACTTCCAGGATGTCCTTGCGCAGCTGCGGCAGGTAGTGCGGCTCGGCGTCGCTACGACGACGCTCCGCGACGATGATTTGCAGACGCTCTTTTGCGATGTTGGCGGTGCTTTTTTTCCGCGAGAGAAAAAAGTCCAGTAATGCCATAACTTATCCTCCGAACAGGCGTTTGAGGAAACCTTTCTTCTCTTCTTCAATGAAGCGGAAAGGACGTTCTTCTCCCAGCAGACGGTCAACGGTATCGGCGTAAGCTTTACCTGCATCTGCCGTCGTATCCAGAATCACCGGCTCGCCCTGGTTAGACGCGCGTAACACGGACTGATCTTCCGGGATAACGCCAACCAGCTTGATGCGCAGGATCTCCAGCACGTCTTCCATGCTCAGCATATCACCTTTATTCACGCGGCCCGGATTGTAGCGGGTCAGCAGCAGGTGCTCTTTAATCGGTTCCTGACCGTTTTCCGCACGGCGGGATTTGGAGGCCAGGATACCCAGAATGCGGTCCGAGTCGCGGACGGATGAGACTTCAGGGTTGGTGGTAATGATGGCTTCATCAGCGAAGTAGAGCGCCATCAGCGCACCGGTTTCGATCCCGGCAGGGGAGTCGCAGACCACGAAGTCGAACTCCATTTTTTTCAGATCGTCGAGCACCTTTTCCACGCCTTCGCGGGTCAGGGCGTCTTTATCACGGGTCTGAGAGGCCGGGAGAATGAAGAGGTTCTCGGTGCGTTTGTCTTTAATCAGCGCCTGGTTCAGCGTGGCATCGCCCTGGATGACGTTCACGAAGTCATACACAACGCGACGTTCACAACCCATGAAC